>MGYE01000018.1 GCA_001801625.1 Gammaproteobacteria bacterium RIFCSPHIGHO2_12_FULL_42_10 | reverse complement strand
ATAGGCGCCTGTCCACCTTCGAAACCTACTTTATGGTATCCGCCCGCCCTTGCTTTTTGACCTTTATGACCATGACCACTTGTTTTACCGCGACCCGACCCAATCCCACGGCCAAGACGTTTACCAATTTTTTTTGAACCCTTAGCAGGTCGCAAACTATTCAAACGCATTGTAATACACCTCTCATCAGCATGGACAATCCCGCGCCATTAAATTTCTTCAATTTTCTTTCCGCGCTTAGACGCAATCAATTCTGGCGGTGAAATATGTGTCAGTGCTTGCAATGTTGCTCGTACCACATTTACAGGATTCGTTGAACCACCAATTTTTGCCAGCACATTTTTAATACCCAATACTTCAAAGACTGCGCGCATCGCACCACCTGCAATAATACCGGTTCCATCAGAAGCAGGTTTCATGAAAACACGTGTTGCGCCATGCTTGCCAATGATTTCGTGATGCAACGTATCGCCTTTAAGCACAACATGACACATATTCTTTCGAGCATTATCAAGTGATTTCTGAATGGCAACAGGTACTTCGCGTGCCTTACCTCTACCAATGCCGACGCGACCCTTTCCATCACCCACAACTGTAACCGCTGCAAAACTAAATATTTTACCGCCCTTCACAACTTTTGCGTTACGTTGAACTGCAACAAGCTTTTCTATATATCCATCACCTTTGACAGCTTGATCTTGACTCATTATATTCCCCTCATAACCGATACTAAAACTCTAATCCACCTTCTCTTGCAGCATCAGCCAGCGCCTTGATTCTGCCGTGATATTTATAGCCAGACCGGTCAAATGCGATTGCTTTAATATTTGACTGAATTGCACGCTCAGCAATTAATTTTCCAATTTCACGTGCCGCGTCAACATTGCTCGTTGCTTTTGCTTTAAATTCTTTCTCTAAAGTTGATGCAGCAACAATTGTTTTTGCACCATCTGATGTAATAATTTGCGCATAAATATGCTGAGATGTCTTATGCACAGATAAACGCACTGCGTCGATTGTCTTGATACGACAACGTGTACGTTTTGCTCGTTTTAATCGGCTTGATTTCTTGTTCATGCTTGTCACTTACCTTAATTTATTAATCGTATTATTTCTTCTTGGTTTCTTTAAGCTCGATCACTTCTTCGGCATAACGCACACCTTTACCTTTATAGGGTTCTGGTGGGCGGTAATTACGAATATCAGAAGCAACTTGTCCAACTAATTCTTTATCCTTACCTTTCACAATAATTTCTGTTGGGACGGGCGTTTCAATCGTGATACCTTGTGGCAAGTGGTATTCAGTTGGATGAGAAAAACCTAAGCTCAACACAAGCAACTGACCTTTAGCCTGAGCACGATAACCAACACCTACTAACAACAATTTACGTTCAAAACCATGTGCAACGCCATGAATCATGTTATGAATTTTTGCGCGCATCGTGCCAGTAATGGAGCGATACAACTTCATGTCGGGGCCGGTAATATCTTGCACAGCACCATCATGCAGACGAATCACGACATGATTATCTTCGATCATGACATGCGTAAAGGGATGTAAAGACATTTCTGAGTGGCCACGCGGACCCTTAGCAGAGATTTTGTCTTTCTGTATATTCACTTCTGTTCCCTTAGGGATAGCAACAGGTTTTCTTCCAATTCTTGATGTTGTCACCGCAAATTACTCCACTGTACACAATATTTCGCCGCCAATTCTTTCTGTACGCGCTCTTTTATCGGTCATCACACCTTTTGGCGTCGAAAGAATAGATATGCCAAGCCCACCACGAACAAGTGGAATATCATCACATCCACGATAAACACGTAACGCTGGTCGGCTTACCCGTTTAAATTTCTCAATAACTGGTTTACCTTGAAAATATTTCAGTATGATCTGAATATTCTGTTTATTGTCTGCGCTCACTACCTGAAAGTCGTGAATGTAGCCTTCTTCTTTCAGGACACGCAAAAGATTACCTTTCAATTTTGAAAAAGGCGTATAGGTTTGTTTTATACCCATCATCTGTGCATTTCTAATGCACGTCATCATATCTGCAATTGGATCTTGTATAGACATCTATCACCTCTTTGCTAATATCGTTACCAGCTCGCTTTACGCAAACCAGGCACCATTCCCGTAACAACTGCGATTCGCATATGTAATCTACACAAACCAGTCAATCGATTATAAGCGCGTGGTCTTCCACAGATTTTACAGCGATTGCGACGTCTAATAGAGCTCGTATCACGCGGCATCGAACAGAGCTCACGCGATGCGGTAAGACGTTCCTGCTCAGTTAAATTCACATCACAACGATCACTACGCAACTGTTCGCGTTTTGCACGAAATCGATTAATAAGCTTCGCACGTTTTGCATTACGGTTTCTTACGGACTTTTTTGCCATAGTTCAGTTCACTTCTTTTTCTTTAAAAGGGAAACGGAAAGCTTGCAATAATGCGAATGCTTCTTTAGGTGTCTTAGCGCTTGTAGTAATCGACACATTCAGTCCGCGTACTGCATCTACTTTATCGTATTCAATTTCCGGAAATACGATCTGTTCTTTGAGACCCAAATTGTAACCACCACGACCATCAAATGAGCGCACACTAACACCACGAAAATCACGAACACGCGGAAGAACGATTGTGATTAAGCGATCCAAAAATTCGTACATTTTGGCACGTCTGAGGGTCACCATGCAACCAATGGGCCAACCTTCACGTATTTTAAATCCAGCAATAGAGGTTCGCGCTAGAGTCATAACGGGCTTTTGGCCTGCTATTTTCTCCAAATCCCCTATAGCATTCATTAAAATCTTCTTGTCGAGCGCTGCTTCGCCAACACCCATATTCAAAGTAATTTTTAGAATACGAGGTACTTGCATCACAGTTGAATATTCAAACTTTTTCTGCAGAGCAGGTACAACATCTTTTCGGTATAACTCAAGTAATCTTGGTATCAACATAAGACAACTACCCCTAACTCACTTCGACTAGTTCAGTACTAGCCTTAAAATAACGAACACGTTCATTTGCATCTGACAGACGAATACCAACCCTACTGCCTTTTTTCTTGTTTGGATCATACAGCATGACATTCGAACAGTGGACTGGCTTGTTTTTGTCGATAATGCCACCACGTTCGCCCTGTTGTGGATTGGCACGGACATGCTTTTTCACCATATTAATGTTTTCTACTAATAAGTAATCATCTAGCACAGTAAGCACCATGCCGCGTTTGCCTTTATCTTTTCCAGCAATCACAATGACTTCATCACCCTTCTTGATTTTTTTCATCGTCACAATACCTCAGGTGCTAGCGACATAATCTTCGTAAATTTTTCACTACGCAGTTCACGCGTGATCGGCCCGAAGACACGTGTTCCGATTGGCTGAAGCTGTGTATTGAGCAACACAACTGCATTTTCATCAAAACGAATGACTGAACCATCCGGTCTTCGAATGCCTTTTCTTGTACGGACAATAACAGCACTCAAGACTTCACCTTTCTTCACTTTACCGCGTGGAATGGCTTCTTTGACAGATACTTTAATCACGTCACCAATACCTGCATAACGACGTTTTGAGCCGCCTAATACTTTAATACACATGACTCGACGTGCGCCGCTATTATCGGCCACTTCAAGCATCGTCAACATTTGAATCATGGTTGAACTTCCTCTTTTTGTAATATTTCAACTAACATCCATCGCTTTGTTTTAGATAAAGGACGGCTCTGTTGAATCACAACAAGGTCTCCAACATGACAAACATTTTTTTCATCATGCGCTACCATTTTTGAAAACCGTTTTATATATTTACCGTATAACTCATGTTTTACTTTTCGAACAACTTCAACAATGATGGTTTTATCCATTTTGTTGCTAATTACTCTACCTTTTATTGTTCGTGCAGATGATTCACTCATATTTTGTTCTGTCATGTTCGTTCACCCATCTCTAGCAAGACTGTTTTAATACGCGCAATTTGTAACCGAACACGATTAAAAAGATGGGTCTTTTTTGCTTGGCCCTGTCCTTTTTGCATTCTTAAATTAAACTGTTCTTTTAAAAGAGCGAGGCACTCTTTCTTCAGTTCGTCTACCGATTTTGATCGTAATTCAGCTGTTTTCATTAAAGAATCACTCTTTCTACAAAAATAGTTTTCACAGGTAACTTTGCTGCAGCCAAAGTAAATGCTTCTCTTGCTGTTGCTTCGGAAACACCTTCAACTTCAAACATAATCTTGCCGGGCTGTACAAGCGCCACCCAAAATTCAACGCTTCCCTTACCTGAACCCTGTCTCACTTCAAGTGGTTTTTTCGTAATTGGCTTATCTGGAAAAATTCTAATCCACACTTTTCCACCACGCTGCATATGTCGTGATAACGTACGACGCGCTGCTTCTAACTGTCTAGCTGTAATCTGTCCAAACTCAACAGCTTTTAAGCCAAACTCGCCAGAACAAACGGTCGAACCACGTACTGCAATACCACGATTACGGCCTTTAAACTGTTTTCTATACTTGGTACGTTTTGGTTGCATCATAAACTATTTCTCTTCAGAAGCGGTAGAAGAAGATTGATCTCCCAACACTTCACCCTTAAAAATCCACACCTTAACCCCAATAACACCATAAGTGGTAAATGCTTCGGCTAATGCATAATCAATATCTGCACGAAACGTTTGCAATGGAACGCGACCTTCTCGATACCATTCAGTTCTTGCAATTTCAGCACCACCCAACCTACCGCTTACGCTGATCTTAATGCCCAATGCACCAGAACGCAGCGCTGTTGTAACAGCACGCTTCATTGCACGTCTAAACATGATGCGTCTTTCTAATTGCTGCGCAACAGATTCAGCAACCAACTTTGCATCCAGTTCAGGCTTGCGAACTTCTTCAATGCTAATATAGACAGGCACATTGACAATTTTGCTTACCGCATCACGTAAAACTTCTACTTCTTTACCGCTTTTCCCAATAATGACGCCAGGGCGGGCAGAATAAATCGTAATTTTTGCATTACGTGCTGGGCGATCGATACGAATGCTACTAATGGCAGCTTGAGACAACTTTTTTTGCAAATATTTTCTAACTTGCCAATCAGCATACAATGTTTCTGAGAATTCTTTAGATGAAGCGTACCACTGGGACGCTGAATCTTTTACAATTCCTAAACGAATTCCAACTGGATTAACTTTCTGTCCCATGAAGCTCTTACTCCCCATCCGATAAAATAACAGTGATATGGCAGGTTGGCTTCAAGATGCGTGACCCACGACCTTTTGCTCGAGCCATCGTACGTTTGTAAGTTGGACCCTGATCGGCATAAATCTTTGCGACTTTTAAAGCGTCAATATCAGCGTTATGGTTATGCTCAGCATTAGCAATGGCTGAATCTAATATCTTCTTTAAAACCGCAGCCGCGCGCTTCGGGCTAAACTTTAATAAATCTAAAGCACGATCAATTTTAAGACCACGTACTTGATCACAAACCAAACGACATTTTTGTGGCGAGATTCTTACAAACCTTAATCTTGATGCTACTTCCATCTCAGGAACCCCTTCTTTAATGTCATTCCCCCACATCGCAGCCCTCTCACAAAAAATAGAATCTCATTGTCGATCGGAGATGCCTACTTGCGCAGGAAGGACGCCCAAAACAGGAGACTCCCGATTTCTCGGGAATGACGTCGAGATTACAATTATCTAAAAAAACTACCTATTAACGCTAATCTTACTTTTTCGCTGCACCGCCAGATGCTTTACCACCACCAGCACCTGCGCCGCCCGCTTTACCGGCACCGCCTTGACCGCCAGCAGCGCCACCCTCATCTTTCTTGCGTTCGCCAGAATGAGCGCGGAAAGTCCGAGTAGCAGCAAACTCACCTAATTTATAACCAACCATATTTTCTGTGACGTACACTGGCACATGTTGCTTACCATTATGCACGCCTATTGTTAGGCCAATCATTTCAGGAACAACCATGGATCGTCTAGACCAGGTTTTAATCGGACGCTTATCATGAGTTGCGATAGCTACTTCGACTTTTTTCATCAAATGATCGTCTACAAAGGGTCCTTTCTTAATTGAACGCGGCACGTTAACACCTCTCCACTAAACTAATCGGTTTTTAAACAATAAATTTTGCTGTACGTTTATTTCTTCTAGTCTTGTAACCTTTCGTTGGCTGACCCCATGGGCTGACTGGATGACGTCCGCCTTTAGTCTTGCCTTCACCACCGCCATGCGGGTGATCAACTGGATTCATCGCAGTTCCTCGGACAGTTGGACGCACACCAAGGTGACGCATAATACCTGCTTTTCCATAACTACGTAAGTTATGTTCGGAATTACCTACTTCACCCACAACTGCGCGACAGACGGTTAGGATTTTTCTTGTTTCTCCCGAACGTAAGCGCAACATAGCATAGTCGCCTTCTCGTGCAACCAATTGAACGGAGACACCAGCACTACGTGCAATCTTAGCGCCACCACCTGGTTGCATCTCAATGCAGTGAACAACCGTGCCAACAGGAATATTAGATAACGGCAAACAGTTACCCGCCTTGATGGGTGCACTTGCTGAAGAAATAACCTCGTCGCCTGCTTTGATTAAGTTAGGCGCTATAATATAGCGTCTTTCTCCATCTTTATAAAGCAAAAGTGCTATTCTGGCACTACGATTTGGATCATATTCAATTCGCTCAACAACGGCCGGAATATCGAGTTTGTTACGTTTAAAATCGACAAGGCGATATTGTTGACGCTCGCCACCACCAATATGTCTGGTGGTGATTCTGCCTTGATTGTTTCTGCCGCCTGTTTTTGACTTCTTAGCCAGTAATGGCTTGTGTGGTTTACCGCGATGCAAGGTTTTATCTATAACGCTGATAACAGCTCGACGGCCAGGCGATGTAGGTGAACGTTTAACTATGGGCATAAACTTCTCTCTTATTTCTTAAATATTCATGTTACGCACTGTCATCCAGAGGCGCGTTTTTTGCGCCGAAGGATGACAGTGCGTAACATGAGTTAAATACCAACGCAAGTCGCAATTTATCATCTTAGTAAAAGGCATAGCCTGAATAACATAGAAAAAAATGTTACGCCAGATGCTTTATGCAGATATTCCCGCAAGATCGATAGTTTGCCCTGCTTGCAATTTAACATAAGCTTTTTTAATCGCTTTCTTCTTACCTTTAATACCCTTAAACAATCTTTGTTTAGGCTTAAGACGTACGATACGAACACCATCAACAGTCACATTGAATAAGTGCTCAATAGCTGCCTTCACAACAGGCTTTGTGGCATACAAACTTACCTTAAAAACATAAGTATTATTATTTTCTAAGGCTAGCGTTGCTTTCTCAGAAAAGTGTGGCAATAAAATCGTTTTTAACAAGCGTTCTTTTGTGATCATTTCAATAAATCCTCTAACACTTTGAGAGCCGCTTCTGTTGCAAATACTTTTTCTGACTTAACTAAGGTAACCGCATCAATGGGTTGAGCCGAAACATTACAAATCGTGACGTACGGTAAATTACGTGAAGCCAAATAAAGATCTGGATCAAAATTATGGATCAAAATATAAATAGGGCCTGTCACCTGCATATCATGCAATTTTTTGGTTAATGACTTTGTTTTCGGTGCCTCTATTTGGAATGTATCCACCACAGTCAGGCGATCTTGACGAATCAATTCCGATAACATAGATCGCAGAGCAACACGATGCATCTTTTTATTAATTTTTTGATGATAATCTCTAGGTTCTGCAGCAAATATTTTGCCACCTTTTCGCCAGAGTGGGCTTCTGATTGTACCAGCACGTGCTCGACCGGTACCTTTTTGACGCCATGGTTTAACACCACCACCACTTACTTCGGAGCGTGTTTTTTGTGCTTTTGTTCCCGCTCTACGATGAGCAAGCTGTGCTGTAACCACTTGGTGAATCAACGATTCATTGAATTCACATCCAAAAACAGAATCTGCAAGTACCAATTGTTTTTTTGTATCAATTATATGTAATTCCATAATATACCCTTACAAACGCTATCTCTTAATGGCAGGCCGAATAATGACATAAGCATTGTCACTGCCAGGGACTGCACCCTTCACAAAAATTAACTGACGCCCTGAATCAATCTGAACAATTTTCTGAGAAAGAATACTTCTGACTTTGTTACCAAGATGGCCGCACATCTTCTTGCCTTTAAATACACGGCCTGGTGTTTGACGTTGCCCGATAGAACCGGGCGTACGATGAGAAACCGAATTACCATGCGAAGCATCTTGAGAGGCAAAGTGATGGCGTTTAATTGTGCCAGCAAACCCTTTACCAATCGTCACGCCCTGCACATCTACATATTGACCTACCGTAAAAATAGACGTATCGAGGACTGCGCCTACTTCAAATGTAGGCTCGCCAGGTGTACGGAATTCCCACAAACCTTTACCGGGCTCAACACCCGCTTTAGCATAATGACCCACCAACGGTTTGGTTAAACGTGACTGCTTAGCTAAGCCAGCTGTCACTTGGATCGCATCATAGCCGTCATTCTTTTGTGTTTTTACTTGTGTAACACGATTCGACTCAACCGCAAGCACTGTAACAGGGATTGCTGAGCCATCTTCTTGATAAATGCGCGTCATGCCGCACTTTTTAACAACTAACCCCACTGTTGGTCTTGTTTGTATCGACATATTTAGCCTTCTGCTTCTACACTAATTTGAACGTCTACCCCGGCTGCAAGATCTAATTTCATCAATGCATCAATCGTTTTATCGGTAGGACGATTAATATCAACAACACGTTTGTGAGTACGTAGCTCATATTGATCACGAGCATCTTTATCTGCATTGGGCGACACACAAATTGTATGCCGCTCGATACGTGTTGGCAGCGGAATAGGACCACATACTTGCGCGCCTGTTCGTTTAGCCGTTTCAACGATTTCCCTTGTTGATTTATCAATCAATCGATGATCGAAAGACTTCAACCGGATACGTATTCTCTGTTTAGGGTTTTTTCTGCCAATTGTCATTAATTAATCACTCTATTATCTTCGCTACCACGCCAGCACCTACTGTACGACCGCCCTCACGGATAGCAAAGCGTAAGCCTTCTTCCATGGCGACCGG
>MGYE01000017.1:22674-22832 GCA_001801625.1 Gammaproteobacteria bacterium RIFCSPHIGHO2_12_FULL_42_10 | reverse complement strand
TGATTCATTCCTTGTAATACACGTATTTATTTTACGCAAAGTTACTAGAAATGTATTAAAAATGCAAGATATTTTTGTATCCCCTCCAAATGACACACATTAATCACCCCATTTCAGCAGTTTCATAAATTTTCTGAATTGGGTCGAAAGGCGTAACT
>MGYE01000017.1:13498-22621 GCA_001801625.1 Gammaproteobacteria bacterium RIFCSPHIGHO2_12_FULL_42_10 | reverse complement strand
TTGTATATATGCGACCAGTCATTTTTCTTCTTGCAACGCAGCAGACAAGCCATTTTCACGTCCGCAGTAGCTAGTATGATGAAATATCCGGGCTAGTAATTCAAAAACTAATGGACAGGATCACTGCCCTGGAGAAGCTTGTAGAACAACAAGCCATTTTCACGCCCTCGTTACGCTATATGATGAAATATCCGGGTTAATGCGGATGACAAGAATGGTATCTTACTTAAGAAGGATTTTTTAGATTCGTGTTGTATCTCATAAATTTCTGCTATTTTGCTTTTCTCAAAAAGATAATCATCGCTGGTTTGAATCGCATCGATTAAATTTAAATGTAATGCTTGCTCTCCCAGCCAATATTCACCTGTTGCAATTTTTTTGATATCGATTGTTTGTCGATACGTTTGAATCAGATTTTTAAAAGACTGATGAACCGCTTCCAGTTCTTCTTGTGCTTTTGTTTCGCCTGCCTTTGTATTTTCGCCAAACATGGTGACGGTTCGTTTATGGTCGCCCGCTGTCAGTTGCACATAGTCGACATTTTTGTTTTTTAGTAAACGATGAAAGTTAGGTAATTGCATGACGACGCCAATGGAACCAATAATAGCAAAAGGTGCTGCAAGAATTTTGCAGCCTGTGCAGGCCATGAGGTAACCGCCACTCGCAGCGACTTTGTCGATGATGATGGTGAGCGGGATATTGCGTTTTCGTAAACGAATGAGCTGTGCTGCAGCTAAACCATAGTTAGGAACAAGTCCGCCCGGGCTTTCCAGTCGCAATACAACTTCATCTTGTTCTGTAACGATTTGCAGGAGTGCGGTGATGGCTTCTCGTAAATCAGATACAGCTGAGGCCTTCATATCACCATCAAAATCAAGTACATAAACATTATTTTTTTGATACTCACATTTTTCTTTTGCCTGACGCGCTTTCTTTTGTGCTTTTAAATATTTTTTATATTCTTTTTTTGGCAAAATATTTTCAGAGAGAATTTCTTTCATTTCGTCGTATTTTTCGTTTAAATGATTGACGATCAAGCGGTTTTGATTGCGTCCTCTATTTTTGGCTACCAGTGCAATGATTGTGACGAGTAGTCCAACGATGAAGAGGAAAAGAATAAGAACTTTGGCTGCGAACAACATGAGTTCGCCTGAGATGTGAGACATGATGCAATATCCGGGTTTTAATCTGTTATTAACATAATCTCTTGGTTTACAATCGTATTTTTATTAATCGTTCTAGGTTTAACGATGATCTTCCAGCGCCATGGATGTGTTTGCGCTGTTGGTAAAAATAATTCAGGTCCTAGTTTAAACGTATGTGGTGGATGATAAACAGTAAATAACCAACTATAAGTTCGTGGAATTTCGCCGATCGTACCCACCCATAATGTTTCATGATTCTCAGCTAAGCGAGCATTGCCATCCCATAATCGTAGCACAAGCAATTGCTTTTTTTGATGTGTGCCAACGATATAACGCGTTAAAACAATTTTAGGTTTTTCGTCGAGATATTGTGGTGAAATCATGGGTAAATAGTTTGCGCTACTGATATCTGCAAGACGATGGATAATGCTCGCAAGATCACGTGCAGGCGGTATGGTCCATCCCATTTTAAGTAGTGTTGACTGAATATCATTGAACGAGCCAACCCATTCGATATTGATGATGTGCGAAGGAAAACCAAAGAGACTGGTTCGGTGGTAGGGAATAGCATTATCTTGTTGCCACCATGTTTTTAAATGAACCAGGGTGATGGGCGGATTGATTTTGGCATAATCCACTGAAAGCTGTTTAAAATGTTTGTGATGATCATGAGCAAAACTGAGACTTAGCGGTATGATGGCAAGTAATAAAATAATGAAAGGAGAGAGTAATTTTTCGTGATAACGTTTATATGAGAGTGTGACTGCAATTAATAAAAGCGCACTCAGCATCCAACCTGCCAACACATCTGTGAACCAATGCGCATTCAAATAGAGGCGCGATATACCCACTAAAAATGAGAGTATCAGCCCAAGCATATAAATAGGCGCACGTCGTCCAGGACGAAGTGTGCTTGCGATTAACAAAGCAAGACCCATGTAGGTTGTGGTTGCAAGCGTAGCGTGACCGCTTGGCATAGAAAAACTGGCTAGTTGATGATAGATACCCCAAGGCCTCGGTGAGGCAATCAGATGTTTTAGAAGCGTATTCAAGCTGAATGTTGCAATCATTAAAATACAGGCGTGCCACGCAGTGATGTAGCGTTTTAGCGCAACGAGGCCCATTATGAAAACAACCGCGGCGTATAGAATGACTGGGCTTTCACCCAGAAAGGTGACGTTTAACATGATGGTGTCAAGCGATGCATTGCGACTGCCGCGGAAGAGATGCAAACAGGCATCGTTGACAAAAATATTGGCAGATCCTACGATTTTTACGTAGCCCAATAGTGCAACGAGAGCAGTGCTTAACAAGAGCGCATAAAGTGCCAAGTTTAGTTTTAATAATTGATAAACAAACCATAAGCAGAGCAGTGTTGAAAGCACGATAAAGAGCACAACCATCGCGACATGGATCGTAATATCTGGTGGTAATTCTAGCGAAGCAGCACCTAATAAAATGCCAGGCAACATATAGGCGGGTGCCCAGCCGATAGCAGAAGCAATATTGGCAATCACAAATTTGAATGGCCGCATGCCAAGCATGCCTGCTACAAGCGGGACTAATGCACGTACGGGTCCGACAAAACGCCCAATAAAAACACTCATGCCGCCGTATTTATAAAAAAAACTTTCGCCCGCCGTCAGAAAGCCAGGATGTTTGCGAAATGGCCACATAAAAGGTAAGCGATCTTTGAAACGATATCCGATCCAGTAACTGATGCCATCTCCAACAATCGCCCCCAAAATGGCTAAAAGTAATGTTTGCCAAAGCGGAATGATGCCCGCACCTGCTAGTGCGCCAATCGCAGTCATGGTGATTGAGCCTGGGATAATAGTGCCGATAATGGCAACGGATTCAGCAGCTGAAATGAGGAAAGTGGCAAGTCCTGCCCATTCTGGATGAGTATTGATTGTTGCTAATAGCGGTCCTATGATGTCTGACATGAGATCCTAATTTAGGTGATATCCATTCCGGCGGCTTGTTTGTCGGCATGATAGGATGATCGTACCATGGGGCCACTCGCGACTTGTGAAAATCCGAGTGCTTTAGCAAAGACACCCAATGCTTTGAATCTTTCTGGCGTGACAAATCGTGAAACAGGCATGTGAAACCGACTGGGCTGCAAGTATTGTCCGAGTGTAATCATGTCTACTTGGTGTTTGTGTAAATCTCGCAAAGTTTGTTCGATTTCATCGTCTGTTTCACCAAGACCTAACATAATGCCAGATTTGGTAGGAATGTGCGGGTAGCGTATTTTAAATTCACGCAGTAATTGCAATGAATGTTGATAGTCTGAACCAGGACGTGCCGCTTTGTATAGTCTTGGTACGGTTTCAATGTTGTGGTTGAAAACATCAGGTAGGGTGCGTCCTGTGATTTCAAGCGCAATTTCTAATCGGCCACGATAATCTGGCACGAGAATTTCAATTTTAATGTTTGGGTTTTTTGCGCGAATAGCGTCGATGCATTGTACAAAATGATTGGCGCCACCATCTTTAAGATCATCACGGTCAACGGATGTGATGACGACATAGCGTAATTGCATTTGTGCAATGGTACTTGCTAAGCGTTCTGGTTCATTGACATCGAGTGGATCGGGGCGCCCGTGCGCAACATCGCAAAAACTACATCTGCGTGTACATTTGTCGCCCATAATCATAAAAGTAGCCGTGCCGTGTGAAAAACATTCTGGCAAATTAGGGCAAGCGGCTTCTTCACAAACCGTAACGAGTTTGTTTTCGCGCAATAAATTTTTAAGATTGCTAACGGCTTGAGAAGCGGGAATGCGGACGCGAATCCAGTCTGGTTTGCGTAAAGGCGCGTCCGTTGGGACGATTTTAACAGGGATGCGCGATAGTTTTTCTTGGCCACGTTGTTTTGAGTGGCTTTGATCAGATGGCATTGCCATACGCTGTGGTACCCTTTATTTATTGTCTAGAAATGACTTGCCTCAGGGTAACATTCTGGGCGGTGTTTTTGCAATTTTTTATAACTGGACTATAGTGTTGTATAGAGAGTGCTCATTAAGAGGACATTTTATTTATGGACTCACATCGTGGTCTAGAGGGTGTCAGGGAAGATATTCAGGATGGCGTCACAAAACCCATCGATCCCAATCCCAATGCACCAAATTATCCGATTGGCGCGATGCGTTTACTGGTTCATGGCGAACAACAACGACGATTAACAGCAGATGGATCCCTGCTAAATTGTGTGGTTGTTGAGCGCAATCCAGACATCAAGAGTTATGATGCATTTTCAGCACAAAAAGACCCTGCGGCTTCAGACTACGATGCTTTTGCAGAGTTGATTGCAAAAATTAAAAGAGAGCACCCTGAGGCGAATATGGAAACGTCAATGCGAGTGCAGGTTATTGTTAAACAAGCAGCACATTACACAACCGTTGATCTAGAATTATCGAGAGATAATAACACGTGTATTGTGCTAGATGCGGGAGCCGATCCACGCGGTATGACAAAATTGCCTATGGCATTGAGTAAACTGACAAATTCTGATAATCAACCTTTGTTTTCTGAAATTACTATTATAAGACCCAACCAAGATGACGGCCGAAGACCTCAGAATGATTTGCATAATTGTCCTGCTTTTTCAATGGCACATGCTTGTGAAGCTTCAAAAATAGCTTCTCTTCACCGCGACCTAGTGAATAGCGCCACTCCTCCCAATGGCCTTAGATACCGTTTTATTGACTGGCGGGATGCGCCGCCATCACTTGTAAAAGATGCACAGTCATTTACTTTTTTGAAAGATTATGTGAAGACTAATGTGCGAGCGGCAGAGTTGCCCGAATTGACTGATGGGGCAGCGTATCCACAAAAAGTGATCATGGCTAATAAAAAAAAAGGTGAACCGGAAAAAAAGATCACTGTTAATGATGCAGTCAGTCAGACTCTCAAGCGTTATCAGCAACAGGCGGAGATGACTTGCAAGTTGCTTACATCATCAGCTGTGATGGAGATTGTGGCAAGATCGCCAGAGGCAAGTGTTGGTCTTGCGGTAAGTCCTGTATCGACGAGTCGAATGTATCAGACATTGGCTGGAGGGAGTTTTCCTGCAGCAAAGGATATGGCGCGAGCAGACGCAGAAGCACCACCGCCGAGGAGAACGCTTCAGAGAAAAGCACCAGCAGTGCCGAATGATGGTGTGTCGCAACAGGTGCAAACGTCGCCACTATCTTCT
This sequence comes from Gammaproteobacteria bacterium RIFCSPHIGHO2_12_FULL_42_10, assembly GCA_001801625.1. Classification (GTDB taxonomy): domain Bacteria; phylum Pseudomonadota; class Gammaproteobacteria; order DSM-16500; family DSM-16500; genus Aquicella. The sequence goes on along the minus strand of MGYE01000017.1, from coordinate 17,273 downwards.
TCCTTAAAAGAAAATGTTGCACCAGTTGAGCCTGAAAGACGTGCATTGAAGAGATAACTTGGAGAATGATTATGTTTAGAAAAAAAAGTGTCGTTGCTGAACCTGCCTACCCAGGTATTGAATTTGTTAGTACCCTGTATGATCCATTGGTCTCAACGATCAAAGAAACGGATGCTGAGCAATTAAATAGCATGATTAAGGAAAAACTTAGACAGCTTGGCGAATCGAAAGAGGTCGACAATACGGCGTTGAATGAAGCATTTTTGTGCGCTCAGAAAATGGCTATTTATCACGGCGTGCCTGGACTGATTCATTATACCAACCTAACGATGTTATCGATTGATAGGCAGTTAGCAGAAGGTGAATGGAATCAAACACAAGGGTTTAATGCATTAATTTACCTGCGTTTAGCAGAGAGGCTGCATGAACAAAATCCTGAGCCAGATAATCGATTGGTGCAACGATTGATGCCTGATGAAAGAATTACTGCAACCGGCTACTGGGATCAAAAAAGAGAGGCATTAGCTTGGAAAGTTGGCCTTCGTCCTGGAGAGGCACGACTGGAAGACGCTAATAGTGCGGGCGATGGCTTGTTTCAGGATGTGATATCTGAGTCTCCCAAACAGGCAATATAAGAGAATATGAACCAATGAACTCACATCGTGGTTTACAAGATATCGATAATTCAATCAACGAAGGATTGATTCACCCCATTAATCCGGATCCCAATTCGCCTGAGTATCCGATTGGGGCAATGCGTCTATTGGTGTATGGCGAAAAGCAACGTCGAATAGCAGCAAGTGAGCCCGCCTTTAATTGTGAAGTTGTTGAAAGAAATACTGCAAGGGGTAGTGATGATGCTTTTGTAGCGCTGATTAAACAAATCAAGCGTGAGAATCCACAAGCTAGTCTAGATCAGCCCATGCGGATGCAGATTATTGTGAAACAAGATGCACATTATACGACGGTTGATTTGGAGTTGTCTAAAGAGCGCAATCGATGTTTTGTATTGGATGCGATGAATGATCTGCGCATGTTGAAATTGTTAAATGCATTGGATGCCATGCAGGATCCTGATGGAAAGCGGGTATTTTCTGAGATCATTGCAGCGTGTGGTGATGCAGCTGGGAAAGGTATTCAAGAGGATAATCATAGTTGTCCTGCTTATGCGTTAGACCATGCTTGTGAAGTTTCAAAATTAGATAATATCTACGCAGAAGTGGAAGCGCATGCCAGCCAATCAACTGCGACCGTCAGGCGTTTTGTGCACTGGATAGATTTACCATTACCACTGATAAGAAACGCGCAGTCATTAGATGTTGCTGCTTATGCTGCGACACGAGGAACTGGCGTTGAAATGCATGAAGCGCTGGATACGACTTTTAAAAATTACCAACAACGAGCGATCGCACATTGTGCTGCGCTTACACCCTCTGCAGCGATGCAAATTGCAACAATGCAACCGGGTCCTGCTATGAGTCAGCAAGCAGCATCCGTATCAACGGGTGGCATATTTAAGAGTTTGCCTTTTGGGTTGCTTCGGTCGCAACCAATGATTGCATCTATTGGGGCAAAAGACAGTCAGGCAGTACAACCTGTGCAGAGAAGAGTACTGCAGCGGAGTGCGAGGTGTTCTGAAACGTCAGTGCCATCTGAAGCGGATAATGTATCGAAGCAAAAATCATCATTGCCTGTAGAGGGGACAGAAGGTGCTGCGGTGGATGTCACCAAACGATTTAATAAATAAGCCACTGGGTATATTCCAAATGCTTCACCAGATATGGGATGAGATCACGCCCAGTTTGTTCGAGACAAATCGTACTTGTAGTGAGGTAGTCGCTTAATTGCGTCATTTTTAATCCTGTAAAGCCGCAAGGATTGATGCGACTGAAGGGTTCTAAATCCATTGCGACATTGAAAGCCATGCCATGGTAAGCACAGCCTTTTTTGATTCTAAGACCAATTGAGCATATTTTTTTATGATCGACGTAAATCCCGGGCGCATCGGACTTTGTGTAGGCATTTACATTATATGTTGCGAGTAGATCGATGACAGCTTGCAAAAGCAGATCAACAAATTGTCTGATTTTAAATTTTTTACGTTGAATATCGATCAGGGAATAAATCATTAATTGCCCCGGACCGTGATAGGTGACTTGTCCTCCACGATCGATATTGATGATGGGGATGTCTCCTGGTTGCAGAATGTGTTCTGCTTTCCCGTTTTGTCCTTGTGTAAAGACCGGCGGATGTTCCAAAAGCCAAATTTCATCAGGACTGTCTGCGTTGCGGCAAGCGGTATATTGCTGCATAGCCGCTAAACAAGGCACGTAATCTTTGCGACCTAGCGAACGGATGATAAGTGGTGGGTAAATAGTCATTACCCCCTATTCGCCTTCTCATTTGATTGCGCAAAAGCGCGGTGTATGTAGTAGCTGATTGAATCGGTTGCTTTGCGTATGAGGCCGCCAGGTTGGCTATTGTCTAGAGCAACTAGTTGTTGTGAGGCAACGATTTCGTTATTTAAGGTGAGGTTTAAATTGCCATAGGATTCACCTTTAACAATGGGTGCTTTCATCGTGCGGTTTAAGTGAACAGAGGCTTGCAGTCTCTTATACTGACCAGCCGGGACAGTGACGTAAAAATCTTTTGTGACACCTAATGGCATATTCATTTTATCGCCCCCCCAAACACGTATTTCAATTACGGGGGTGGCGGCTTGATAGGCTTTGTGTGTTTCAAAGAAACGAAATCCGTAGGTTAGTAATCGGATGGAGTCCTCGGTTCTCGCGGTGTCGTTTGGTTCGCCCATGATGACGCTAATTAAGCGTACGCCATTTTTCTTGGCAGAGCCAACTAAACAATATCCAGCATCATTCGTGTGCCCTGTTTTGAGACCATCTGCATCAGGAAAGCGCCAGAGCAATCGATTACGATTAGGTTGGCGAATGCCATGGTAGCTAAACCATTTCTCTGAGTAGAAGTGATAATCTTCTGGAAAAGTATCGATATAGGCACGTGTTAAAATAGCGAGATCGTGAGCTGACATATAGTGATCTTTGTTAGGTAGCCCTGTGCTATCCATGAAGTGGCTATTTATCATGCCGAGTCGTTGCGCGGTTTGATTCATCATGGCTGTGAAAGTGTCTTCGCTACCTGCAATATATTCTGCGAGCGCAACGGTTGCATCGTTGCCGGACGCGATCATGCTGCCTTGCAGCAAGTCTTTGAGTGGTACATTGTCGCCTGCTTTGACAAACATGCGCGAGCCTTCTGTTTTCCATGCTTTGGTGCTGATTAAGACGGGATCATCCATGTGGATTTGTCCGCTTTTAAGGGCGGCAGAGACGACATAAAGCGACATGAGTTTAGTGAGACTAGCGGGTGGATTTTTTACATCAGCATTTTTAGAGGCAAGAATATGGCCGCTTGCTGCATCCATTAGAATATAGCTCGTGGCACCCAGATTAGGTGCAGTAGGCGTGACGGTTGAAAAAGCACGTGCAGATTGAATAGGGATAATGGGGTTTGCGATGGCAAATTGCGCAAAGAACAGCATGGAAAGTGCCAGTAACGATTTTTGTAGCGATAACTGAGGCAAAGCAACCGATAAGGTGCGGTAATTTTTTTTAAATAGTTGGATTATCATCTTGACGTACCCCTCATAAAAATTACAATAGACACAATCAAGTGAGCATTGTGTTGGACGTGCGAGCGACCATTTTAGTGTGTTTGGCGCGGTGAGTCATGTGATTTTCATTCAAATCTTACTAAT
>MGYE01000017.1:1684-13478 GCA_001801625.1 Gammaproteobacteria bacterium RIFCSPHIGHO2_12_FULL_42_10 | reverse complement strand
ACCACATCTGGCACAAGCGAACAAGTTGCTGCTACCGAACAAGCGGGTGCTGAAAGCGCACCTACAGTTGAGCAAATGGTAAATTTGAACACCGCCACAGTAAAAGAACTGGAGACAGTAAAAGGAATTAACGCACGTAAAGCCAAAGCCATCGTTTCCTATCGCAAAAAACATGGCAATTTTAAATCCGTTGAAGATTTAAAGATGGTCAGGGGATTTAAGAGAATGCACGCAGACCACTTGAAAGCCATTGAAGAGCAATTAATGGTAGAATAAGTGTGTAGGAAGGGTGGATTGGGCGCGTTTTTTGTGCCGTAATCCACGTCGGAATTTGCATGTGGGGGACGATGATCTCATTGCGGCATATCAACAAACTTTATCATACCGGTAAGTCAACCCTGGTTGCGCTTGATGACATTAATCTCACGATTCGAAAAAATGAAATTTTTGGCATCTTAGGTAAAAGTGGTGCCGGTAAGAGCACACTCCTGCGTATTGTGAATTTGCTTGAACGTCCGACTAGCGGAGAAGTGATCGTTGATAATATTTCATTGACAACGCTTTCCTCACGCGCGTTGCGCATGCATCGACAAAAAATCGGTATGATTTTTCAGCATTTTAATTTATTAGAATCACGCTCACTTTTTGATAATGTCGCGCTGCCATTAGAGATACAGAGTTGCTCGAAAGATGTGATTGATAAGAAAGTCAGCACATTGTTGGAACTGGTGGGGCTTGCTGATAAACATCATCATTTTCCAAGTGAGTTAAGTGGTGGACAGAAGCAACGTGTCGGAATCGCACGGGCACTCGCTTCTCATCCTGCTGTTTTATTGTGTGATGAAGCAACGTCTGCACTGGATACTGAGTCGACCCAATCTATTTTAAATTTATTAAAAAAGATTAATCGTGAATTAGGATTGACGATTCTTTTAATTACACATGAATTGGAAGTCGTGAAGCAAGTTTGTGATCGTGTCGGGGTGTTGCATCACGGTCGATTAATTGAAGAAGATGCGACTGTTAATATTTTTGCGCGTCCCAAACAGCTTGCAACGCAACAACTCGTGCAACAGGCATTACATTTTTATTCACCCAATGCTACAGATGAAGGACTCACTTTAAAATTAACGTTTATTGGAGATGAAAGCGAGATTCCGCTCATTTCGATTTTGGTCAAGCAATTTGATGTCACGATGAATATTCGACAAGCTTTGATTGAAAAAATTCAAGATACCACGGTTGGATTTACGATTTGTCAATTAACAGGCGCGCCACTTGCTATTCAGCAGGCATTGCAATTTATTCAGTCTACTGCAATTCAGGTGGAGGTGCTTCATGGTGCAATTTGAATTAGCTGCTTTATTGCAGGCGACGCTAGAAACGATTTATATCGTTTTTATTTCTAGCACGTGTGCTGTGATTTTTGGATTAGCCATTGGTTTAGTGTTGTTTTTAACAGCTGCTAAACAACCGCTGGAGAATCGATGGATTCATCGCATACTCAGTTTGGTCGTCAATATTACACGCTCCATCCCTTTTATTATTTTGATGATTAGCATTTTACCATTAACGCGTTGGTTGGTAGGGACAACGATTGGTTCAAATGCGGCGATTGTGCCTTTAGCATTAGCTGCGATTCCATTTTTTGCACGTATTTGCGAAAACGCTTTTTTTGAAGTGCAAAGCAGCTTACTGGAAACCGCTCATGCTTTTGGTGCGACGACCTATCAGTTAGTGCAGAAAGTGTTGCTGCCTGAAAGCTTGCCGCTTTTAATTCGAGGAGCAACGTTAACAGTGATCGCGCTGGTTGGGTACTCTGCAATGGCAGGTGTTGTGGGGGGTGGTGGTTTGGGTGAGTTAGCCATTAATTATGGTTATCAACGATTCAATGCGTTTGTGACAACTGAAACCGTTATCGTTCTGGTGATGCTGGTTGCCATTATTCAATGGTATGGCGATTTATTAGCGAAGCGACGGAAAGTGTTGTCTTGTGTGGTGGCGGCTTGTGTGATAGGTGTTGCTTGTGTCGTTTTTCAATTGTGGCCATGGGTACACGGAGGGGGTACTTTTTTACGTGTTGGCGTGATTTCCGGCTGGCCAGAAGAGGTGATGAAAGTTGCCCAACAAGTTGCAAAAGATCAATATCATCTTAATATTAAAATCGTTACATTTAATGATTATGTATTGCCTAATACGGCATTAGTGAATGGGAATATCGATGCGAATATTTTTCAACATGAACCGTATTTAGAAGCGCAGATTGTAGCGCGCGGTTTTCCACTGGCGTCTATTGGAAAAACATTTGTTTACCCAATGGGATTTTACTCTAGAAAAATTCATGCGTTATCTGAACTAAAATCTGGTGCGACGATTGCGATTCCAAATGATCCTAGCAATGAAGCGCGAGCGCTTTTGTTGTTGCAAAAATCTGGACTCATCACATTAGACCAGCATGCACTTTCAAATGCATCTGTACGCGATATTACATCTAACACAAGGCACTTTAAATTTAAGACATTAGATGCGGCGCAATTACCGCGCGTTTTCAAGGATGTTGATTTGGTAGGTTTAACAAATGATTTCGTGGGTCCTGCACACTTTACGCTTGACGAAGCTTTGTTGAAAGAAGGCGCTGATTCGCTTTATGCAAATATTATTGTTGTTCGCAAGAGCGAACAAAATGATGATCGACTTCAGGCATTGGTGGCGGTGATGCATTCGCAAGCAGTGCTCGAAGAAACACAACGACTATTTCCACATGGGGCGGCGATTCCGGCTTGGTAAAGTGTTCCTCCATCAAGTGATACGATCTTAAGGATTTTAATCGGTGTCTGATCCCGTTATCTTAGGTTGCGGCAACAAATGATGGTGTCATCTGCTTGTGATTGCGAATCACAAAAAGCCATTTACACATAGTACGCGAACGTGCTACAATGTAGCTACATAATTGAAGTGAGGTGCTGTGATGACTGATGCCGTTATTCGTTCTCGTATTGATGCGAATGTTAAAATAAAAGCCACTAGGCTTTTTGAGCATATGGGTTTAAGTATGAGCGATGCTATTCGTTTGTTTCTTTATCAGAGCATTGCAGAAAAAGGTTTGCCATTTCATGTCAACATTCCAAATTCAAAAACCGCAGCAACATTGCGAGAAATTAAGGATCATCCAAAACGACTAAAGAAGACATCTCTTAAGCAGTTAGAAAAGGATTGGAATGAGTAAAATTAGGGAAATCGTAAGATCCACTCAATTCAAGCGGGATTTTAAAAAATTGAGTAAATCTGGGAGATATCATCTTTCTGATTTCCTGGATGTGGTAGATAAGCTTGCACGTGACATACCATTACCAAAAAATAACTTCGATCACGGGCTAGAAGGGGAATGGAAGGGTTTTCGCGAATGCCACATCAAACCTGATTGGTTATTGATTTATGAAAAACCCAAAGGACAGCTTATTTTAGTATTGGCCAGAACTGGGTCACATAGTGAATTATTTTGATTTAATGACCTTTAAAATCAGAATTGTTCGTTAAATGAACATGTGGCGGCTAGTCGGAGATTCCGTTACACTGGGCCTAGTAGTGCGATTGCTTTAGCTCAGGATGAAAATCAATTTCCGATTGCAATAGCTTTTGTCATTACTGCGTTGTTGTATATTAATATGCCATACCCTCCCCCTCCGGGTGAGGGGAGCTTCGTTAGAAGAAGCTTGCGGTTGCGTTTACTTCTTCTGTAACGCATGTTCATAGCCTGCGATGTAGCCAATGCAGTGGGCGTCTTCTTGACTGAGTGAGTTGATAAGTGTTTTGTTGAGCGAGAGTTGATCTGCTGTATTGATGATGATGTGCTCGCTATCTTGTTTTTGAATTTTTAAACGAATCCTGCGCAATTGATTGCAAAATTCTCTCATAACAATTTTGTACTGTGGTTTTGTTAATTGCATAAAGTATCCATCACGCCTTTTTAAGTGAATAAGGTTGAGTCAGTGGGTTGGCGGGATGGTTTGTAGCGCGGGGATGTGCGGGAGAGAATGTATTGCTTTACGGTATCGGTTGCAATGCTATCCTTAAATTTCACAATCTCTTTTTGCCTGTAACACAACGCTTAAGATTTTATCATCTTCGTTGATGGGAGCCATTTTATATTGGTTTAAGTCAGGATTCAAGGGTTTTAAGTATTTATATTGAGCATCTATCAATAATTGCCTAAAAATTGGCTCATGGTGAGTGGCGCGTTTTGCAATGACATAGCTGCGATCAAGTGCTATTTTGTCGGGATCTGCAATTAATAGCATTCCTTTAGGAAAAATAGGATCCATAGAGGTGTCATTTAGATGAGTTGCATAGGCTCGCGGTCCAACATTGGCATCGGTTAAGACTAAGCTGGCACTGGTAATATTGTCTTGATCGGATGGCCAGCGTAATACGCTTTCCCAGGCAAGCAGCGGAATTTTTGTGACATTTTCAAGCCAAGGAATGGGATCAAACCCTTTTAATTGATCGATTGTGACGTCGAAAAAATCAGCGATAGGTTTTAAGCTGGATAGATGAGGATGTTCGCAAATGCCCGTTGCAATGCGGTGTACGGTTGGCTGCGGCAAATTAATTTGACGGGCAAGCTCCGTGACGCGAATGCGCTTCTCGGAAAGTAGACGGCTTAATATGTGACCAATTCTTGTTTTATGCATACGGACGAATTATGGCATGATGTGATTTAGAATTCTATTATTAATCCTTGTTTCTAACAAAGTGTTATGTTTTATAAAGACGATAGATCCCGCGCTAAAAACTGCGCGGGATGACAATACATGACTTGACTTGAATAATAGATTCAATTAGAATTCATTTTTAGTATATAAATCACGGAACGAGACGATCATGATGCGACAAGCTGTTGCCTGCTCGAATTATTTTTTATCAGCCGAAAAAAAGCTTTTAAAATTATTTTTATTGTGTAAACTACAAACTCTGCTTATTGAGATGTTTTATAAAGACATCCAAACTGATTTTCCCGCCAACGCTTCCTCTAGTTGTTATTTACATTATCATCCAATCACGGAGCATTACTTCATGGATAATAAGATTATTCAACTTGTCATTCGCGGAATTTTAGAAGGTGGTGAATATAGTTTGTCAGGTATTGCGTATTACACGCGTATTCCATTTGATATTGTGTTGGATGCAGCTTGTGGCAATAGTCATGATCTTTCCATAACAGCGTGGACGCGTATTGTAGATATGTACATGCGTGCCAAGCCAGGCGTTTCTAAAATGTTACTGGAGAGATTGCTGAATCTTCAAAGTGAAGATCCGCTAACTATTTCTTCATTGTTAAACTCAGTGTAGGACAGGTGCGTATCCAGCAATTCCCGCTAACTAGTTGCTTGGGTGTTATGTAGCACAAGTCAAGCGCAAGGCCTGCGACCGACGAGCCATTGCGTTACATAACACCCAAGCAACTAGTTAGCGGGAATTGCTGGTGCGTATCTTGATTGTTGCTACGCAGTACGTTACCCTCTCTTCCTACGCTTTGTGTGAGAGAGGCGTTGTTGAATAAATCAATAACTAATCACATGCCTAATAACACTCGAGTCCTTATGTTAGCCAATCGTACTAAGCGATTATTATTTCTCACCTTGAAGCTTGCTTTTGCTGTGGGGTTAATTTGGGTGCTGGTTCATTCGGCGACTCTCAATATGAGGTTGCTGGTTGATTTATTTAAGCAGCCTTTTGCCTTTGGCGTTGTGCTGCTTTTATTATTGACCATGGTCATAACGGGTGCTTGGCGTTGGTATGTGTTGAATTGTGCGCAGAACATTACGTTTTGTTTTTCTAGAACTGTGTTTGTTACCTATTTATGCACTGCTTTAAATTATGTCACGCCTGGCGCTGTGGGCGGAGACTTTGTTCGTGCATTCTATGTGTTGAAACATGCTTCGAATAAAAAAAGTGCTGTCTTACTGACTGCGTTTTTAGATCGTCTGATTGGTCTCTGGACTGTTTTTTTCTTGATGAGTGCTGCTTGTTTAGTGCGTTTTTCGATCGTGGCGCATCAATCGCAGTTAAAGTATTTATTTGTGACGTCTTCAATTGCGAGTCTAGGGTTGCTGGTTGTTTTTTTTAGCATGCTGTGGGTCTTTAGTTATGTTGCAACGAGTGTTGCATGGGTTAAACGATTGAGTCAATTTGTTTGGTTGAGACCACTTTTTTCATTTGCACGGCAAATCAATTTATTTAAGTTAGATAAAAAAATAATTGCGCAGTGTGTTTTGCTTTCTGTGACATCACAGATTTTGGTGACAACGACCATTATGTTGATATCTAGCATGATGGGATTTCCGTTAGCTACTTTCTTTGATTTCATGATTGCAGCTTGCGTGACGCAGATTGTGAATTTAATTCCATTAACGCCGGGTGGTATTGGCATTGGCGAGATGGCATTTTCCCATGTTTTGTCGTGGTTGAATCCTAGTTTGCAAGCACCTTATGCGACGGTGTTTTTTGCGTATCGCTTATTGGGGGTGTTAACTTACTTGCCGGGTGCGATTTATTATAGCGTGACACATCGGACGGCTGTTCGGATATTGCCTGCGGCGGGTGAGTTGTTGGTTGAGTAAATTGCCAGCAATTCCCGCTAACTGGTTGTTTTGGGTGTTATGTAGCAAGAAGTCAAGCGTAAGGCCTGCGGCCGACGAGCCATTGTGCAGAATAACACCCAAGGCAACTAGTTAGCGGGAATTGCTGGCGTGATAGTGGGACTGAGTGTTGATTATTTTTGTAACGAAGTTGATGAGTTGTGTTTGAAATCGTTCTGGTGAGAATTTTGCTGCGTTTTCAATGCAATGCTCGGGGGTAAAATGAGCTTGCTTGACTTCAAATTGTGTTAAAGCGTTACAGATTGATTCTATTGTTTGTTCTTCAAAAAATAATCCTGTTGGTTTTTCTTGATCGATGCCGCGAACGGTTTCTCGTGCACCACCTTTGTTTAAAGCAATGACGGGGGTGCCGGTTGCTTGTGCTTCCAGGGGAAGAATGCCAAAATCTTCTTCTGCTGCGAAAATGAAGGCTTTTGCACGTTGCAGGTGAAAGACTAATTTTTCGTCGTTTTGATAGCCAAGCAAGGTGACGTTGCGACCTGCTTTTCCCTTAATTTTATTAAAATCAGGCCCATCGCCAATGACGATGAGATGTTTATCTGGCATCTTTTGAAAGCTTTCTACGATTAAATCAACGCGTTTATAGGGTACGAGACGTGAGGCGGTGAAATAATAATCTTCTTTGTGGTGATGTGGCGTAAATTGTTTGAGATTAACGGGTGGGTAAATGACCTCGGCATCTCGTCGATAGGTTTTTTGAATGCGACGTGCGATGTAATGTGAGTTCGCAATAAAATGATCCACGCCTTGAGCGCTTCTTGCGTCCCAGAAGCGTAATTTATGTAGAAAATAGCGTGCTAAATAGCCGCGCCATTTTTTATCTAGACCGCTTTCATGTAGATACTGATGCTGCATATCCCATGCATAGCGCATGGGTGAGTGTATATAGCTGATGTGAATTTGATCAGGCCCTGTGATGACGCCTTTTGCAACAGCGTGTGAGCAAGAGAGAACGAGGTCGTAACGTGAAAGGTTTAGCTGCTCGATGGCTAACGGCATGAGTGGTAAATAATGACGATAGTGTGATTTTGCAAAAGGCAATTTTTGGATGAAAGTGGTTTGAACAGGTTTATTGTGGATGATCTGTCGTTCACTGGGTGCCAAATAATCAATGACGGCAAAAAGATCGGCTTCTGGGAAGCAAGTGAGTATTTCGCTCAGTACTTTTTCTGCACCACCTATGGTCACTAACCAGTCACAAACGATTGCTATTTTCATTGGATGTTGTCTATTCACAGATTGTCAGTTGTAATGATATAACTGTGTCATGGTTATCACAGCAACACTGGACACTCTATCATGCTACCAAAAGGATTGTTGAAAGAATACTCGCACCTGATCTCGATCTTAGTGAGATTCGTGGATATTGTGATGGTGTTTGCGGCTGGTTGGGCGGCGTATTTTATTCGATTTCAAAAATTAACACTGTCGACTGATTATCTGGTTGCTATGATGATGGGTGTTTTAGTAACCCCCTTTATTTTTTCTTTTTTTAGCATCTATGTTTCTTTACGTGGCCAACATTTTTTTAGTCATGTGATTCGTTTGTTAGAAGCGATCATCGGTATCGCTTTTGTTTTGGCGGGGTTGGCATTTTTCACAAAAACGGGTGCGCAGTATTCACGTATTTGGTTTACATGGTGGATGGTATTGACTGCCATGGGCTTCGTCTGCGTGCGATGTGGTATTATTTTGCTTTTGCGCGTGATGCGTGCACATGGGTTCAATGAGCGTCGTGTTGTGATTATCGGTGCCAATGAGCTCGGTGTGAAATTAGCAAAAACGGCGCAACAAGCACTATGGACGGGATTTCGGATTGTCTCATTTTTAGATGAGCAAGATAAATTGGTAACGTTCTTACAATCTATTCCTGTTCATCCTATGCCACCCGCATTGGCTGATTACCTGCGTGATAAGCGTATCGATGAGGTATGGGTTGCGCTATCACTGCAAGATGAAGCGCGTGTTAAGGCAATTATATTTGAATTGCGTCATTTAACGATTACGATTCGTTTTGCATTAGATATTTTTGGTTTGGATCTATTTAATCATTCACTCACAGAAGTGGCAGGTATTCCCGTCCTTAATATTCGTGCGACACCGATGACTGGCGTTAATCGATTGGTGAAAGCCATTGAAGATCGAACATTGGCAATACTCGCATTGATTTTAGTGAGCCCGCTTTGTTTTTTCATTACATTGGGTATTAAGTTAACTTCAAAAGGACCTGTTTTGTTTAAACAGGCGCGTCTAGGTTGGGATGGGCGTGTCATTACCATTTATAAATTTAGGACGATGATTGTGCATCATGAAGCGTCTCATACTGTGACACAAGCAACCATTCGTGATAAGCGTGTTACGTGGTTTGGGAGATGGCTGAGGCGTTTTAGTTTAGACGAGTTGCCACAGTTGGTGAATGTGTTGCAGGGGCGAATGTCAATGGTAGGTCCAAGACCGCATGCATTGCCTCACAATGAACTCTACAAAGATATGATTCATACCTATATGCAGCGTCATCGCGTGAAGCCTGGGATTACGGGATGGGCGCAGGTGAATGGGTGGCGTGGGGAAACGGATACCATGCTTAAAATGGAAAAACGAGTTGAATATGATTTGTATTATATTAACAACTGGTCTTTTGCATTTGATTTGAAAATTATGTTTTTGACTTGTTGTTATGGATTGATTAATAAGAATGCTTATTGAGTTGCCCTACATGCTGTCATCCCGCGCAGTTTTTAGCGCGGGATGACAATTGATAAGGCTGCGCAGGATGACGCTGGGTGAGGTGAGCGCATGAAGATTCTTGTAGTAGGTGGTGCGGGGTATATTGGTTCGCATATGGTGCTTGCTTTGCAGGAGGCAGGATGTCATCCGGTTGTTTTAGATAACTTAAGTACCGGTCATCGTGATGCGGTGAGGAATTCAGAATTGATCGTTGGGGATCAATCTGACCAAGCTTTGCTTGAACGCATTTTTACTACTTATACTTTTTCTGCGGTGATGCATTTTGCATCTTATATCGATGTTGCAGAATCTGTGTTGTTGCCAGCGAAATATTATCAAAACAATGTGACCAATACGTTCTTGTTTCTTGAGATGATGTTAAAGCATCGTGTGCAAAATTTTATTTTTTCATCAAGCGCTGCTGTTTATGGCGATGTACAACAGACGCCATTGAACGAATCACATCCACGGTTGCCTATTAATCCTTATGGGCATTCTAAAAAAATGGTTGAAGATAGGTTGTATGATCTTGCGCAAAGCACTGGGTTACGTTATGCCGTTTTACGTTATTTTAATGCGACCAGTTGTGATTCGCTGGGTCGTTTGCGGGAACGCCATGATCCTGAATCACATTTGATTCCGCTGATCTTGCAGGTTGCAAAAGGGATGCGTCCTTATGCTGCTATTTATGGAGATGATTATGAAACAGTAGATGGTACCTGTGTGCGAGATTATGTGCATGTTATAGACTTATGTGAAGCGCATTGGCTTGCGCTGCAGGCCTTGCAAGATGGGTGTGATCCTATTATTTGTAATGTAGGGCGAGGGGAAGGCGTTTCTGTGAAGCAAGTGCTAGCAAGCGCGCGTCGGGTGACGCAACATTCCATTCCAGTACAACTAGCGTCACGCCGTGCGGGCGATCCTGCTATTTTAGTTGCCGATATTGCTTATGCGAAGCAGCGCTTAGGTTGGCGGCCAAGATATTTAGAGATTGATCAAATGATTAGGCATATGTGGTATTAAAGTGATCCACAAAACGATTGTTAGGCTTCATTTGGTGTATTAGAGTATGGGCGATATAGGGTTCATTAATGAGCGTGTTGATACGATGAAACTAGCATTTGCAACGACATTTGATGCGAGAGATATCAGGAATTGGTCGGGGACGCCTTATTATATGTCTCAGACACTGGAGGCGATGGGTGCATCGATAGACTATATTGGTGATTTAACGCGATGCCTGCCGCCGTTTTTTAAATGCAAACAAGTTTTTTCAAAATGGACCGCCGGTCAACGCGTGAGCCCACGATTTAATATTCATGTCGCGCAACATTATTCTCTGCAGGTTGCAAAACAATTAAAAAATCTTTCTGTGGATGCAATCATTGCGCCGCAAATTAATCCCATTTGCTATTTAGATATTAAGCAGCCTATTGTTTTATGGACGGATGGATTATATGCGAGCTTGCTTGGATTCTATCCAGGCTTTTCTGAACATAGCGCAGAGACGATCAGACAAGGTAATGCAATAACGACAGCTTGTTTATCTCGCACCCATTTGGCTATCTTTTCATCTGACTGGGCAGCTCGAACGGCGATTGAAATTTATGGTGTGCCTCAAGAAAAAGTAAAAGTAGTGCCGTTCGGCGCTAATTTGATTTGCAATCATACGTATGAAGAAATGCGTACTATTATTCAAAATCGTTCACGAACGACCGTTAAATTATTATTTTTAGGTAAGCATTGGCATCGAAAAGGTGGTGATATTGTGTTTCGTGTTGCGAGAGCATTGCATGAACGAGGTCAATCTGTTGAATTGAATTTCGTAGGATGCAGTCCGCCAAAAGAGGTTGTGATTCCTGATTATATTAAATGTCATGGCTTTATTTCAAAACGCAGTACAGAAGGCGTTAAAAAATTGAATGATTTATTTTATGAGTCACATTTTTTATTTGTTCCTTCACGTGCGGAAGCTTATGGCATTGTTTTTTGTGAAGCGAATGCTTTTGGATTGCCTTGTCTGACTAGTTATGTGGGGGGTATTTCAACCGTTGTGAAAAATCATATCAATGGAATGACTTTTTCTCTCGCATCATCTCCTCTGCAGTATGCGGATTATATTATTGATTTAATGCAAGATGAGGGGCGGTATGAAGATCTGGCGCTTTCTTCGTTCAATGAATTTGTTACGCGGTTGAATTGGAAGAGTGCGGTTAAGACGGTGAGGGGGTTTTTGAGGTAGAGTGGATTAGACACGCTTTGCGCCGTCATCCACCCGCAATGGATGGGCGATTTGCCAGAATTGTTTTTGGAAGGTGGGGATTGAGAAATTCTCAATCAGGTGTTCGTAGGCGACCGTACACATTTTTTCGCGTTCTATCTTGGATTGTTCGTAAATTGTTTTCATT
>MGYE01000017.1:0-1606 GCA_001801625.1 Gammaproteobacteria bacterium RIFCSPHIGHO2_12_FULL_42_10 | reverse complement strand
AGCACGCATGCAGTGCGCGCCATTTTCTATATAGCCTGGGAAGAGAATGTCTTTTTCTAATTGATAAGACGCTGTCAGGGCTTTTAGTTCCGCTTCTAATCTGCCAGTTCCTGCAATGACAAGTTGTGCATTGGGGTGGAGATGTTTAAAGGCCGCAAATGCATGGATTAATGTTCGTTGGTCTTTATCTGGCACAAGGCGTGCAAGTTGTCCAAAAATAAAAATATCTTGCGGAAGGTTCAGTTGTTCGCGTGCTGCAATTTTTGTGAGATAACAAGGGAGTGTTAGTTCAAGATCGATCATGTTGTATAATGTGATTACTCGTTCTTTAGGAATGTATTGTAAACATTTTTGCATATCATCTCGTACGGCATGAGAGACGCCTACAAAAAACATATTTTTGCGATATAGGCAGGTGATCAAACATTGCCTCGCGTAGTTTTTTAGCGTATCTAATGCATGCATGACAAAAAAGAGAGAAGGAATCGGGCAAATCTGCGCGATCCATAACATCATGTAAATGGATTTATAACGATGACAAATGACGATCTGGAACTTTTTTTGACGACACAATTGATAGAGTTTCAGTAGCGGTCCTATTTTCAATCCGCGAATACGCTTTTTAGAAAAATCAAAAAAAATGATCTCATCTGCTAGTAAACGTTCACGCGTTTGTTGATTGTCGGGACCTGTTAAAATAGCTACTGTGACATGATATTGATCTTTATCAAATAGCTTGTTGTATTGATTGTAGACGTCAATAAATTGGGTCGCATCATTATGCCCGAGGATGAGAATGTTTTTTTTCATGTGATGCTTCCGAAATAATGACGTTTATGCTATAAATAGGAAGCCATTTTATCAGAATATTTTATAGCCGACATGACTAAAATTACCAAAGCGATTTTCCCTGTAGCCGGTATGGGCACGCGGTTTTTGCCTGCAACGAAGGCTAACCCCAAAGAAATGTTACCAATTGTTGATAAACCCTTGATTCAGTACGCGGTTGAAGAAGCAGTTTCTGCCGGTATTACACAGCTTATTTTTGTGACTAGCAGTAGTAAACGGGCTATTGAAGATCATTTTGACTCGAATTTTGAGCTTGAGGCGATGCTTGAAGCGCGTGGTCAGCGAGCTGTACTTGAAATGGTACGCAATATTCTGCCTGCAGGTGTTTCCTGTGCCTATATTAGACAGCAAGCCCCGTTGGGTTTGGGGCATGCTATTTTATGCGCCAAGTCGATGGTGCAACATGAGCCATTTGCGGTTCTATTGGCGGATGACTTAATTGATGGTGGCAAACGGCCTTGTTTGACGCAGATGGTTGATCAATTTGAACGTGTGCAATCAAGCGTGGTTGCTGTGCAAAAAATTAAACGTTCTGATGCGGGTAAGTATGGTGTTGTAAAAGTGCAGGCTTTTGAACAGGATGGCCAGCAATTGGCATTGATGCCACTTTTGGGCATCATTGAAAAGCCGACCCCTGAAGAAGCGCCTTCAGAGTGGGGTGTCGTTGGACGTTATATTTTAACGCCTGCTATTTTTAAATATCTTGAAGCGATTGATGTCGCAATATGTCAAGAAATACAAGTGACGGATGCCATTG
>MGYE01000016.1:9250-15675 GCA_001801625.1 Gammaproteobacteria bacterium RIFCSPHIGHO2_12_FULL_42_10 | reverse complement strand
GCTTGCTTTATTGGCGCTTCCTTTAAGCGCATATCAATCAACTCGCGGACGTTATGTTATCTTACTGCCCGCTGCATTAGTGTATATCATCTACATTAATCTATTATTTGTTGCAAGACACTGGGTGGAGCATGGCGAAATCTCAATTGCGATTGGTATGTGGTGGGTGCATGCCGTTATTTTGCTGTGTGCGGGTCTTATCATGTTATTGTGGAAGTTTCGATCAATGATAGGTGTCCGCAGGGATCATTTGGCATGACTAAACAATTACAGCGCTACATCGCCCGACATATTTTTCATGCAACATTGATTGTTTCCTGCATTATTATCGGCGTGCTATTTGTGTTGACGCTTTTAAATGAATTACGCAATGTTGGCGAGGGTGGATATGGTGTGAGTGATGCTTTGTTTTATGTGATGATGCGTCTGCCTGGTCTTGCTTATCAATTTTCAGCGTTCTTGATTTTATTGGGCAGTATTGTGGGTTTGAGTATGCTGATCACGCATCGTGAAATTATGGCGATGCGTGTCTCTGGTTTTTCAATGCGCCATATTATAGCGAGTACGCTCAGCGCTGCATTTTTATTTGCGTTATTATTGTCTGTTATGGGAGAGTGGCTAGCTCCAAAATTGAATAATATTGCCGAAATTAATAAAGAAAATAGCCGAAATGCAGGTGAGGCATTGGTCACCTCTCATGGTGTTTGGTTGCATATCGGAGATAATTTTGTTCATTTTTCTCAGGTTATTAATCATCATTTACTAGAAGGGGTGACGCGTTATCAATTTGATCGACATCATCGACTGGTGTCTGTTTATTATGCTAAGCGATTATTGTTTCAAAATGATGCTTGGCATATGCAGGATGCTGTTAAAACAACTTTTACTGTGAATCATGCAGTCAGTCAGGCATTTCAAGAGCTGGATTGGGATTTGCAGTGGAATGTCGGTTTTCTAGATCACGAAGAAAGATCGCCAGATGAAATGTCATTGAAAGAATTATCGACTTCTATTCATTATTTAAATCAAAATGGATTACAATCTAGCGGATATCAGTATGCATTTTGGGAGCGCATTTTTCAACCACTTGCGTCTTTGATGATGGTATTTATCGCAATTCCTTGCATGTTTCAATTTCTACAGTCAACTGCGCTCGGTATGCGTGTTGTGATTGGTGTTGTCGTTGGTATCGTTTTTTTTATTCTCAATGCGCTGTTTGGACAAATTTGTGTTGTATATCAAGTGCCAGCCATCCTTGCCGCCGTTCTGCCTCTTGTGATTGTGATCCTAGCCGGTGTAAGCTTGTTGTCATTTTCACGCAGCAGGTGACAAATTGTCATCGCTGTCATCATCCGGAGAAATCATATGACTATTGAGGCCCATCAAGAAAAATTAAGTTTTCAGGCTGAGGTAAAGCAATTATTAGATATCGTGATCCATTCACTTTATAGCAATAAAGAAATATTTTTGCGTGAGCTGATTTCAAATGCTTCTGATGCCATTGATAAATTGCGATTTGAAGCGCTTTCTGATCCTGCATTAAATGAGAATCAATCTACGCTAACAATACATGTCAGTTTTGACACAGAAACGCGCACGATAACGATCGCTGACAATGGGATTGGCATGAATCGTGATGAAATCATGTCAAATTTAGGGACAATTGCAAAATCAGGTACGCGTGATTTTTTATCGCGCCTGACGGGGGATCAAAAAAGTGATTCTCATTTAATTGGTCAATTTGGCGTTGGTTTTTATTCAGCATTTATTGTTGCGGATAAAGTAACGGTTAAAAGTCGTCGAGCAGGGCTTGGAAAGGAACATGGCGTTCTATGGGAGTCGAGTGGTGATGGCGAATACATGCTTGCAAACATTGAGAAAGAATCTCGCGGAACAGAAATCACATTACATCTAAAACAAGATGAAGATGATTTTCTCAATGATTGGCGTTTAAGAAGTATTATTACAAAATATTCCGATCATCTTGGCATTCCAATCATGATGCCTAAATTGACGGAAGAAGGTAAGCGCACAGAGGAATGGGTGACAGTAAATCGTGCAACGGCGCTTTGGATGTTACCAAAAAATCAAGTGACTGATGATGAATATAAGGCATTTTACAAACATATTTCACATGATTTTGAAGATCCGCTCATCTGGACGCAACATAAAATTGAGGGTGGCTCTGTTGAGTATATGTGTCTTCTGTATATTCCTTCACATGCACCCTTCGATATGTTTCAGCGAGATGCGCATCATGGTCTTAAGCTCTATGTGCAACGCGTTTTTATTATGGATCAGCTTGAACAATTTTTACCAAACTATTTACGTTTTGTGCGTGGCGTCCTCGATACAACCGCATTGCCCTTAAATATCTCTCGTGAAATTCTCCAAGATCATCCGATGATTCCTAAATTACGTGCTGCCTTGGTGCGTCATGTACTCGATTTATTGGATCGTTTAGTGAAAGATGAGCCAGAAAAATATAAAATTTTTTGGCATGCATTTGGCAATGTTCTCAAAGAGGGGCTCGCCGAAGATTTTACTAATCGCGATCGTTTAGCTAGCTTTTTGCGTTTTACATCAACGACATCGTTAGATGAGCAAAGTGTTTCATTGAAAACATACATAGAGCGCATGAAGCCGACACAAAAAAAGATTTATTATATTACAGCTGATAATCTAAATGCTGCAAAATCAAGCCCTCATTTAGAGGTATTTCGTAAAAATAATATCGAAGTATTGTTATTAACCGATCGAATAGATGAGTGGGTGGTGGGGCATTTAACTGAATTTGAAGGTAAGTCGCTCCAGTCTATTATCAAAGGCGATCTTTCCTTGGATGAAATTGAATCACCCATTCTGGATAAGCAAGAAGAAGAGAAAAAAGAAAAGGCACAACAGGAAGTTTTTGAGCCACTGCTTAAAAAAATGCAATCCATCTTAACAAAAGAAGTGCAAACGGTTCGTCTTTCGCATCGCTTAATAGAGTCGCCCGTTTGTTTGGTGCGTGACCAAATGTCAATGGGCCCACAGATGGAACGTTTGATGAAAGCAGCAGGGCAGGCTGTACCTGAAACAAAGCCTACCTTAGAGCTTAATATTGATCATAAAATTGTTCAGCAATTACAACATGAAAAAGATGAGAAAAAATTGGCAGATTGGACGCACCTTTTATACGAACAGGCTTTATTAGCAGAAGGTAGTGCATTGCCAGATCCTGCAGCGTTTGTGCAGCGTTTGAATCAGTTATGGATGTTATCTTTCTAAAAAAGGAATAGACCATGCTAATTGGTGTGCCTAAGGAAATTAAAGCATTTGAATATCGTGTTGGGTTAACCCCCAGCAGTGTGCGTGAATTAATGTTGCATGGTCATCAAGTGATTGTTCAGCATAACGCAGGTGAAAAGATTGGTTTTGACGATAAAGCGTATCAAGATGTGGGCGCTCGCATTGTAGCGTCTGCTGAAGAGATTTTTCGGCAAGCCGATATGATCGTTAAGGTGAAGGAGCCTCAACCACAAGAATGTCGATTACTGCGTGAAGATCAAATATTGTTTACTTATTTACATTTGGCTGCAGATCCTACGCAAGCAGAATTACTGATGGCTTCAGGCGCTATTGCGATTGCCTATGAGACGGTTACGAATATACGCGGCGGCTTACCATTACTTGCGCCAATGAGTGAAGTAGCGGGGCGTCTTGCCATTCAAGCTGGTGCTAAATGTCTCGAAATTCATCATGGTGGTCGCGGTGTTTTATTGGGTGGCGTCCCTGGCGTGCCTGCCGCTAAAGTGCTGGT
Source organism: Gammaproteobacteria bacterium RIFCSPHIGHO2_12_FULL_42_10 (assembly GCA_001801625.1). Classification (GTDB taxonomy): domain Bacteria; phylum Pseudomonadota; class Gammaproteobacteria; order DSM-16500; family DSM-16500; genus Aquicella. The sequence goes on along the minus strand of MGYE01000016.1, from coordinate 11,873 downwards.
AATTGGTGCAGGCGTTGTGGGTATGAATGCCACGCAAATTGCAGCCGGTATGGGTGCGCATGTTGTTGTAATCGATAGATTACTTGAAAAATTATATGAATTAGATTTTCGATTTGGATCACGCATTCAAACTATTTTTTCAACGGCAGATGCCATTGAAAAACATTTACATGATGCAGATTTGGTGATTGGCGCGGTTTTAATACCGGGCGCTTCTGCTCCAAAACTCGTTACTAAAACGATGCTTAAGATGATACGACCGGGTGTTGTGCTGGTAGATGTTGCGATTGATCAAGGTGGTTGTTTTGAAACAAGCCACGCAACCACACACGATAATCCGACCTATGTTGTAGATGGTATCGTGCATTATTGCGTTGCCAATATGCCTTCCGCAGTGCCACGAACCGCAACAGTTGCATTGAATAATGCGACGTTCCCTTTTGTCCTTGCATTGGCTAATCTTGGCTATCAAGAAGCGATGAAGCGCGATATATATTTAGCACGAGGTCTCAATGTGTATCGCGGTAAGATTACGCACGCTGCAGTCGCAAGGGCATTAGATAAGCCATTATTTTCAGGAGCGATTACGCCCAATTCATAATAACCTTGCCGGGTTGTCCAGAACGCATGACTTCAAAAGCGTGGTTGTAATCGGTATAATCTACTTCATGTGCGATAATAGGTGACACATCTAGGCCACTTTGAAGCATGCTAACCATTTTGTACCAGGTGTCATACATTTCTCTGCCATAAATTCCTTTGAGGACTAATCCTTTTAGAATGACATCGCTCCAATCAATTTGTGTGTGATCAGGCAAGAGTCCAAGCAGAGCAATTTTACCACCATGATTCATATGTGCGACCATATCTTTAAAAGCGATAGGGCTGCCCGACATTTCAAGGCCTACATCGAATCCTTCTTTCATGCCTAGTGTGCGCATCACTTCCTTAAGTGAAGTGTGTTTCGGGTTGACTGCTAAATTAACACCCATTTTTTCAGCTAACTTTAAGCGATCATCATTAATATCAGTAATGACCACAAAGCGCGCACCAGCATGACGTGCGATAGCAGCTGCCATAATACCGGTAGGTCCTGCACCTGTGATTAGCACATCTTCGCCGACTAAATCAAATGAGAGAGCGGTATGAACAGAATTACCCAGGGGATTTAAAATGGCTGCAATATTATCTGAGATGCTATCAGGTACTGGGTAAGCATTTTGAGCAGGCATGGCGATATACTCAGCGCAACCCCCCGTACGTGTGACGCCTATGCTGATATTTTCACGACAAATGTGTGCAGCCCCTCTACGACAATTGCGGCAGAATTCACAAGCGACATGATTTTCACCTGAGACGCGATCACCCATTTTAAAATGTGATTTAACTTCTGAACCAATCTCAATGATTTCTCCAATAAATTCATGTCCGATAATGAGAGGAATTGGGACAATTTTTCTAGCTGATTCATCCCAATCATAAATATGAATATCTGTGCCGCAGATAGATGTTTTTTTGATCTTCACAAGAACATCGTGTGAACCCAAAATAGGCTCCGGTACATCCTCCATCCAAATTCCAACCTCTGGTTTTGCTTTAACAAGTGCTTTCATATTGTTGATTATTCCTATTTAATATTAGATAACCTTTAATACCTTACCAATTTTTTCAAACGCCGTAATTGCGCAGTCTAGATGTGCCTTAGTGTGCCCAGCCGACATTTGTGTACGAATACGGGCTTGGCCATGTGGCACAACAGGAAACGAAAAACCAATCACATAGACACCTTCTTTGAGTAGATGGTTTGCCATGGTGCGCGCAAGCGTTGCGTCTTCTAACATGACAGGAATAATTGGGTGATCGCCTGGAATTAATTTAAAGCCAAGTTGTGTCATTGCTTTGCGAAAATAGCGACCATTTTCATGAACAGTTTGAAGCAAAGCCTGATGTTGCTTGATTAATGTAATGGCAGTTAATGAAGTTGCTGCAATCATGGGTGCTAGTGAATTGGAAAATAAATAGGGGCGTGAACGTTGGCGCAACCATGCGACAATTTCTCGTCTACTACTTGTATAACCGCCTGATGCGCCGCCTAATGCCTTGCCAAGTGTACCAGTCAAAATATCGACGCGCTTCATGACATGGTGAAATTCATGCGTGCCGCGCCCAGTTTCACCCATAAAGCCGACGGCATGTGAATCGTCTACCATCACGAGTGCTTGATATTGATCCGCAAGATCACAAATGCGTGGTAAATTTGCAATGATGCCATCCATTGAGAAAACGCCATCTGTTGCAATGAGCTTAACGCGGCAATGGGACGCTTCTTTTAATTTGACTTCGAGATCACTCATATCGTTGTTTTGGTAACGAAAACGTTTTGCTTTGCAGAGTCGAATACCATCGATAACACTTGCATGATTTAAAGCATCGCTAATGACGGCATCTTCTTCACCTAGTAGTGTTTCAAACAAACCACCATTGGCATCAAAACAAGAGGAATAGAGAATGGTATCTTCCGTGCCAAGAAATTCGCTTAATTGTTGTTCGAGCTGTTTATGAATAGATTGCGTACCACAAATGAATCGCACAGAGGAGAGGCCATATCCATACTGATCTAAAG
>MGYE01000016.1:0-9241 GCA_001801625.1 Gammaproteobacteria bacterium RIFCSPHIGHO2_12_FULL_42_10 | reverse complement strand
TGAATAAACCTGTTTCTTTTAGTTTATCTAATTCTTTAGAAAGAAATTGTAAATAATTGTCTTTATTCATAATATTTAATATCCTTTTGTCGTTCCAATCATGGACTATTCTGCGCGGGCTAGTACCCCGGAAAATCTTCGCATCTAATCTGGTCTTCCGGAATGTCTAGTTCATGTAATAGATTATGTATGGCACTGACCATGCCTCCTGCGCCGCAGACATAATAGATGGGTGCGTACAAATCAGATACATATTTTTTTATCATCTGATCTGTGATCCATCCTTTCTCGCCAAGCCATTCAGAGGGATAGGTTGAGAATGTAGGAATAAATTTAAAAGTGGACTGTGTTTTAGATAACGTTTCTAGTTCAGTATAGAAAGCGGTCGTTTCGATAGATTCATTGCCATAAAATAGCGTGAGAGATCGCTCGGATGGCTGATGGAGGGTCTCTCGTATCATGCTATAAAAAGGTACGATACCAATACCGCCCGCTATTAAAATGACTGGCTTGGTCATATCTTCATGTAAGATGAAATTGCCACTAGGGCCTGCAAATTTTATTTTTCCTCCAATCGGCAGGTTAGCGAGCGTGCGCTTATACAACGAATTTTGTATCCGTGTTGCAATGGCAAGATAGGAATCATGCGGTGTACTTAATAGCGAGAATCGTCTCGTTGCTTGCTTGATATCAATTGCTTGTAATTCGGGTAAAGTAAAGCCGCCATATTGACCCGGTGTAAACGTCAATTCAGCTGGCTTTTCAAAGTGACATTCGATGGTTTCGTGCGCAATGATTTTGCGATCGATAAGCGTTAATTGATAGATAGGCATAGGATTATTTTATCTGTGACGTGTTTTAGAAGAGGATGGTGATAAGTAGTCGTGTTTTTTAATAGATTTAATTTTATGCAGACAGAATGCCCGCAAGGCTTTACTGTTGTGACAGCGCGGGTCCATGATGTGCGAATGGGGCACAAGGACGCTAAGATAGATAAGCTGTGTCAGTGTCGCATCTAGGTCTGGCTCATTGGTAAAATCTAATTTTTTCAGTATTTTTATTACTTTGTCTAGCGATGTGATGTCTAATTTTTGTAAACTACCGATTAATGCTTCTTTGTTGCCTTTTTTTGGTATCATGATGGCGCGCCTTTTTTTGGCAGATAACAGCTTACGGTATCATAACGCCATGATGCAAAAAAACAATATTCATTCTGACCATTCTTTTTACAGATTGCAGTGGGCTTGTCGACGCGGGATGCTTGAGCTTGATGTGATGTTAGGCGATTTTTTAAAAAATACTTATGCGGCGCTCACTGCAGTTGAAAGACAACAATTTGCACAGTTATTGACTTTTAGCGACCCAGATCTTTATGCCTGGTTGATGGGGTTTAAAACGCCAGATCCTATCGTTGTGGCGATGATAGATAAAATACGCAATCACGCGTATCACCTTGTAGCTCAATCATAGGACGTTAAAAAGCCTGATGCGATTTGAACTATCATCTTCGCGATATCATTCTGTCTTATTGATTTTGGCTGTGTTTATGGCATCCATGGTCATGGCAACATTATCGATGCATTTTCTGTTGCGTATGATAGGGATTGCATTGGTGTTGATAGGTGGTTTGTATTTATTTTGCCAATCCAAGCACCATATTTGTCTCCAGTATGAGCGCGATGGAAGCTGGTGCCTCATAAAAGATGAGGTTGAATATGAGGGTGTCTTGCGTGGGGAGAGTATTGTGACCTCTTTTGTTTCTATTCTGCGTTTTAATGTGGGCCAATCTGTCCAATCTTGCGTCATCTTTAGTGATGCCTTAGAAAAAGAGGTTTATCGGCAATTATTAGTGATATTGCGGATGGGATAGCATAAAATACGCCAATGCAACTTATTCGAAATTTTTCAATTATTGCCCATATAGATCATGGCAAATCAACCTTAGCAGATCGGCTCATTGAACGATGTGGTGGGCTTGCTATGCGCGAAATGCAAGCGCAAGTGTTAGATTCTCTAGAACTTGAGCGTGAGCGCGGCATTACCATTAAAGCACATAGTGTGACGCTTTATTATCAAGCGAATGATGGTCAAAGATATCAACTGAATTTTATTGATACCCCGGGTCACGTTGATTTCTCTTATGAAGTATCGAGATCACTCGCTGCTTGCGAGGGGGTATTGCTAGTAGTCGATGCAGCGCAAGGGGTAGAAGCGCAGACAGTGGCGGTTTGTCACATGGCGTCTGATCAAGGCCTGACAATTGTACCTGTGCTCAATAAAATCGATTTACCTCAGGCAGATCCTCTACGCGCTATTCAAGAAATAGAAGATATTATTGGTATTGAAGCAACGGATGCTGTTTGTATTAGTGCAAAACAAGGCATTGGCATTAATGAATTGCTAGAAGCCATTATTGCGCGTATTCCACCACCCGAAGGCGATGTTGCTGGTGTTTTGCAAGCCTTAATTATCGATTCATGGTTCGATAGCTATTTAGGCGTTGTCTCATTAGTGCGCGTTAAAAATGGCATGATTAAAGTGGGCGATAAAATGCAAATTATGTCTTCTGGCAGGGCATATGAAGTGATGGGTTTGGGTGTCTTTACACCCAAACGAGAATCACTGACGCAACTTGCAGCGGGTGAAGTAGGCTATATCATTGCGGGCATCAAAGAGATCAATGCGGCGCCTGTTGGTGACACCATTACGCATGCTACGCGCTCTTCAACGGACATGTTACCAGGCTTTAAAAAAGTTAAACCACAAGTTTATGCTGGATTATTTCCTATCCATGCAGACGGTTTTGCACATTTACGAGAGGCGCTTAGCAAACTTCGCTTGAATGATGCAGCATTATTTTTTGAACCAGAGTCTTCAGAAGCATTAGGATTTGGTTTTCGTTGTGGTTTTCTTGGCATGCTTCATATGGAGATTGTGCAGGAACGTTTAGAGCGAGAATATCAATTAGAACTGATTACAACTTCACCCACGGTTATTTATGAAATACTGACCACAAAGGGCGAGGTATGTTACGTGGATAACCCAACTAAATTGCCGCCCATGGGCCACATTCAAGAATTGCGCGAGCCCATTGCAGTCGCTAATATTTTAGTGCCACAAACCTACCTTGGTAATGTGATTACGCTGTGCATGGAAAGACGTGGCATTCAAAAGAATATGTTATTTCATGGTAAGCAAGTTTCGCTTGTCTATGAACTACCAATGAATGAGATCGTGTTAGATTTCTTTGATAAATTAAAATCAATCAGTCGTGGTTATGCGTCACTCGATTATAGTTTTACTCGCTTTCAGGCAGCAAATTTAGTTAAGCTAGATATTCTCATCAATGAACATTCCGTTGATGCATTAGCAAGTATCGTGCATCGTGACACCGCGCGCACACGCGGTAATCTGCTGACTGAAAAATTACAGGAACTGATTCCGAGACAAATGTTTGATGTTGCGCTACAAGCTGCAATTGGCGGTCAGATCATCGCACGTCAAACTGTCAAAGCAATGCGTAAAAATGTCATCGCAAAATGTTACGGCGGTGATATATCGCGTAAACGTAAATTGCTAGACAAACAGAAAGAAGGCAAAAAACGCATGAAACAAGTCGGGAATGTGGAGGTGCCACAAGAAGCATTTCTTGCTGTTTTAAAATTGAATGAGAAGAAGTGATGAATATAAATTTTGAGTTGGTATTATTTGAAGCAACTGTGATTGCAGGGGTGATTGCACTTGCAGATATTTTGTATTTTGCGCCAAGACGCAAACTAAAAACGCCTGAGAAAGCCATGCCGCTTATTATGGATTATGCGCGTTCTTTTTTTCCGGTATTACTGATTGTTTTTTTCTTTCGTTCATTTTTTTGGGAGCCGTTTCGCATTCCGTCGGGTTCGCTTGAGCCTACGTTGCTGACGGGAGATTTTATTTTAGTCAATAAATTTGATTATGGTGTGCGACTACCCGTTATACATTGCAAAATTCATGATATTCATTCACCAAAGCGGGGCGACATTATTGTTTTTCGTTGGCCACCCAATCCTTCGTACGATTTTATTAAACGTGTAATCGGTGTACCGGGCGATCATATCAGCTATATCAATAAAATCTTATACATCAATAATCAGCCTGTTCCGCAAACTTACTTGAGTGAGACGATTACAAAAACGGAGTGGGGCAGTGAACGTGTAGTTAATGAAAAACAAGAAGATTTATTAGGAATTAAACATAAAATTTATGTGAGCACCATGAAAGTGGATCATGATTATCGAGATATTGTGGTGCCAGCAGATAGTTATTTTGTCATGGGCGATAATCGTGATGATAGTGCAGATAGTCGTTATTGGGGCTTTGTTTCAAATCGCGATATCATTGGAAAGGGCTCATTAGTTTGGATGAGTTGGGGTGGATTAAAGCAAGGTATTCGTTGGAGTCGTTTGGGATGGGTGATTCACTGATGGATAGATTATCGCAGTCCTTGCTAGATACGCTATTTTCGACACTTCACTATCGATTCAAAGATCTTGCATTATTAAAAATGGCGCTGACACATCGTAGCAAAGGTGGTGAGCATAATGAACGTATTGAGTTTTTAGGTGATGCCATTGTTAATATGGTCATTGCAGAAGCTTTGTACTTGAAATTTCCAGAAGCAGCGGAAGGGGAATTAAGCAGGTGGCGTGCATCACTCGTTAATCGCGATGCATTGGCTGAGCTTGCAAGAGAGTTTGATTTAGGAAGATATATTTTGCTGGGACCTGGAGAAATACGTAGTGGCGGACATGAACGGCACTCTATTCTTTCTTGTACAATGGAAGCTGTGATTGGTGCAATTTACCTGGATGGTGGTTTTGATGCCATTCGTCAGTGCATCATGATATGGCATGAATCTAGATTGGTTTCTTTTTCTAGCACGACTAGCCATAAAGATCCCAAAACATTGCTGCAAGAATGCATGCAATCCAGGCATGCATCTTTGCCTGTATATGTAGTGGAATCAACCAGTGGAGAGGCGCATCAACAGTCTTTCTCGGTGAGTTGCACAATAGAAACGTTAGGCATAAAAGTGTTGGGAACCGGCACCAGTCGACGCAAAGGAGAGCAAAGTGCCGCGTTAGAAATGTTAACAGTATTGAAACAACATCTTATGCGCTAGGAGTGATCATGGCTCATGCACAGCGTGTCAATTTGCAACCAGCTTATGTGTTGCATAGACGCTCGTTTCGCGAAACTAGCTTTTTAGTTGAATTGTTTACAATCGAATATGGCCGAGTCACTGTGATGGCCCGTGGTGCGCATAAAGCAAAATCTCAAGTGCCTGGTTTATTGCAATCATTTATGCCGCTTTTGGTCTCTTGGTCGGGAAGAGGCGAATTAACAACACTGACGCGTGTAGAAGCTAAGCAGTATGCCGTTCGATTGCAGGGTGATTGTTTGTTTGCGGGACTCTATCTTAATGAGTTATTGATGCGTCTATTACATAAATGGGATACCCATACTGAACTTTATAAGATTTACGGAAAAACGATTGAGATTTTGCAAACGCCGCCTTTATTGCAAAAAACGTTGCGATCATTTGAAAAATCGTTATTAGAAATTTTGGGGTATGGTATTTTATCTCAATCAGATCGATCCATTGTACAGCGTTTTTTGCCGGATCAATTTTATCGTTTTATCCCCGGCTCTGGTTTTTTATTAAGCGAGACAGAGGAAACGTTTTCTGCAGGCCCAAACGTTTTTTCTGGTAAAAATTTACTTGCAATCGCTGCGGAGGATTGGCGTGACAATAGCATATTATCCGACGCAAAACGACTGACTCGCTTTGCGCTAGCACCTTTATTAGGAAATCAACCTGTCTATAGCCGAACATTATTGAGAAAGCCGCTGGAGAAACTTGATGAACTTAAAAAATAAAATGCCTATACGCACTCGTTTTTCACCGAGCCCCACTGGGCATATTCACTTAGGTAATATGCGGGCTGCATTATTTAGCGTATTATTTGCCTTAAAAAATCAAGGTCGTTTTGTGCTGCGTATCGAAGATACTGATGTACAGCGTTCTGATGATAAATATATTCAATCAATACAAGTCGATTTGAAGTGGTTGGGCCTTAATTGGCAAGAGGGGCCTTATTTACAGTCAAAACGCGGTGAAATTTATGAAAAATATTATCATCAATTAGAAATGAGTCAATTAATTTATCCCTGTTTTTGTTCGGATCAAGAATTGATGTTAGCTCGTAAGGCGCAATTAGCGAAAGGTATTGCACCGCGTTATGCTGGCACTTGCAAACGTTTAACGAAAGAGGAAGTGGCATCACATATAGCGGCAGGACAAAAGCCTGCATGGCGGTTGTTAGTGCCATTAGAAAAGGAAATTGAATTTGTTGATCTTGTTAAGGGTAAGCAAATTTTTCATAGTCGTGAAATAGGTGATTTTATTGTTCGTCGTCAAGATGGCACAGCTTCTTTTTTATTTTGCAATGCAGTTGATGATGCAGAGATGAAGATCACGCATGTTTTTCGCGGTGAAGATCACTTAACAAATACACCACGCCAAATCTTGGTATTAGAAGCGCTAGGTTTAACACCACCTTCGTATGGACATCTGTCGTTGATTGTGGGCGATGCAGGCGCGCCTTTATCTAAGAGACAGGGCAGTTTTAGTATTGATGAGATGAGAAGCGAGGGTTATTTGCCTGTTGCGATCACGAATTATCTTGCCCGTTTAGGACATGCCATGTCAGCACAAGATTTAATGACACTAGATACCATCGCAACGCACTTTGAAACGAATCAACTGAGTCGATCGCCATCACGTTTTGATTTAGTACAATTAATGTATTGGCAAAAAATCGCAGTGCAGTCATTGGATGAATCGAGCTTGTTAGACTTTTTAGGTGATACGGTATTGTCGCTTGTGCCCGAATCAAAACGCTCGTCTTTTGTAAATATTATTAAAACTAATATTGCGTTTCCAAAAGAAGCCGCTCATTGGGCTAATATTTTTTTTCACGCTTTACCTCGCGCTGATGAAGAAAAACGTACTATTCTGCATCAAGCGGGCACTGCTTTTTTCAATGAAGCCATTCAGGCAGTACTTCTGCATGGCGCAATTTGGCAAGACATTTTAGCAACATTGCAGGTCAAATTAAATTTAAGCGGTAAAAAATTGTTAATGCCTTTGCGTATTGCATTGACTGGCGAGGCGCATGGACCCGCATTGCATGATATCGCGATGTTGTTGGGTGAGGAAAATATGAAAAGTAGGTTAGAGGTTGCATTAAAATATGCTGAAAATTTATAATACACTCACACAAAGTAAAGAAACCTTCCAGTCCATTCATTCAGGACAGATTGGTTTTTATGTTTGCGGTGTGACCGTCTATGATTATTGTCACATTGGACATGCGCGTACCTATACTTCAGCTGATGTGATGGTGCGCTATTTGCGCGCGCGCGGGTGGCAGGTCAGATATGTAAGAAACATTACTGATATCGATGATAAAATTATTAAACGTGCTGCTGAAAAAAATGAAGCGTGTGTCACATTGACGGATCGTTTCACAAAAGCGATGCACGATGATTTCGATGCTCTTTTTTTAACGCCACCTGATGATGAACCTCGTGCAACAGACTATATTCCCCAAATGATTCAGTTGATTCAAACTTTGTTAGAAAAAGAACATGCCTATCAAGCGAGTAACGGTGACATCTATTTTGATGTTCGTCGTTTTCCTCAATACGGTGCATTGTCTCATCATGATCTCTCACAATTGGAAAGCGGCATTCGCGTAGAAGTAGCCGATGTCAAACGTGATCCTTTAGATTTTGTGTTATGGAAATCAGAGAAACCAGGCGAACCATTTTTTGAATCGCCTTTTGGGCGCGGTAGACCAGGTTGGCATATTGAATGCTCAGCCATGTCAATGTCCTTATTAGGCAATCATTTTGATATTCATGCTGGCGGACGTGATTTAATTTTCCCGCATCATGAAAATGAAATCGCCCAATCTGAATGTTGTTCAAACGAGACTTTTGCAAATACATGGGTGCATGTTGGATTTTTGCAGATGGACAAAGAGAAAATGTCTAAGTCTTTGGGCAATACTGTTACGATACGTGATGTTTTGCAAAGACACACACCAGAAGTTGTTCGGTATTTCTTGCTGGCAAGTCATTATCGCAGCCCATTAGTTTATACAGAAGATGTGTTACATCAGGCAAAACAAGCTTTAACACGGCTTTATACCGCTTTGCGGTTTTTGCCTGATGCAACTCGCTTAGAGAACTCAATTTTTGAGAAGCAATTTCAAGAAGCAATGGACGATGATTTTAATGTCCCTGTTGCGTTGTCAGTGTTGTTCGAATTATCACACGAGTTGCAGCGTGTACGTCATCAAGATTTACAATTAGCGGCTTCACATGGCGCGCTTTTAAAATATTTAGCTGCCATGTTAGGATTATTACAAATCGAACCTGAGGTTTTTTTTCAATTCGATTCAGGGGAAGATCTAGAAGAAATTGAATCGTTAATTGCAGCGCGAAATCTTGCTCGTCTAAATAAAAAGTGGGCTAAAGCAGATGAGATTCGCGATCAGTTACTTGCAATGGGAATTGCGATCGAAGATCAGGCTGCTGGAACTAGCTGGAGACGTAATTGATTTAGTTTTTAGCGCGGGACTGGTCGTCATTACAGTCGCTGGATCCCGAGCTAAAAACTGCGCGGGACGACACACGCAGGGTGACACGCGGGATAGCAAGTAAATGCCTGGGCTATCATCTTGTAGGCTTGCAGCCTGTTTCGTTGGCAGATAGGTTTTAACATAGGCTGGACTGAAAGTTGTTTGTAGTAAAATTTTTCAATGAAATTCATGGGGATATGTCAGATTGCAATGACGGTGTATTTTTGAAACAATGCCCAATCAACGCCCAACCAGAGTGTCAAAATTCGCATCTTGAAGTATAATGAATATAGGCATGAACCTATAAAAATAATTAAGTGCCACGCATTTCACGAGGCAATCATCATGCGGTTAACTGATATCCAGACTTTAGAGCGTGCAAGGAATGTTGTTCGGGCTCTTTCAAGCTTAAAGAACGCTCACATCCTCACTTCAGAAAATCGTCAAGCGATTGTTGCTCGGGCAGAGCATGCAGTGGGTGTTGCTTGGGCTCTTTTGAGCTTAAATGACGATCACATCCTCACGCCAGAAAATCGTCAAGCGATTGTTGC
>MGYE01000015.1:6194-15460 GCA_001801625.1 Gammaproteobacteria bacterium RIFCSPHIGHO2_12_FULL_42_10 | reverse complement strand
AAAATGTATTACTCTTTAACTGATTCTTTAACAGCTTCTTTCAGCACTTTGCCTGCTTTAAATCCAACAACCTTTGTTGCTTTAATTTTGATCTTCTCACCAGTAATAGGATTGCGACCTTCGCGAGCAGCACGCATTTTAACAGTAAACGCGCCAAAATTAACAAGAATCACAGGATCGCCCGCTTTGAGTGAGTGCGTAATACCTTCCAACAGAGCATCAAATGCGCGCGCGGCGGTGATTTTGGTGAGCTCTGCTTTTTCGGCAATTAAATCGATCAATTCTGTTTTATTCATGTATTCCATGTCCTTAAAGAAAGATACAAAAAACAACAAGAGCGACATGAACTTATACCAACAGGTAGTAAGGAATGCAAGGATCATTCATGGATTTTGCTGTGAATTTCTTAATGCGTGCTCACTCTATCAGACTTACGCAACTTTTCTTTCTTGTTTGCCTTAATCACGATAGCTATTTTGGATTTTTTTTGTTTATTTTTACGCAGAATACGTTCTGAATAGCCATTCAATGCTGCGCTCAACACTTCATCAATCCAGCGAACAGGTGTAATTTTTAGATCTTGTTTGATGTTGTCAGGGATTTCTTTCAAATCTTTTACATTTTCAACAGGAATGATGACATTTTTAATGCCACTACGATGAGCGGCTAGTAGTTTTTCTTTTAATCCGCCTATTCCTAATATTTCTCCGCGTAGAGTGATTTCGCCTGTCATAGCGTAATTTGCATAAACAGGTAAATGAGTCATGGCAGAGACTAGAGCGGTACACATACTAATGCCTGCACTAGGCCCATCTTTAGGGGTAGCGCCTTCTGGTACGTGAATATGAAGATCATGTTTTTCGAAGAAATTCTTGGGAATACCCAGAATATCTGATCTAGCGCGAACCACAGAAAGGGCGGCTTGAATGGATTCTTGCATAACCTCTCCAAGCTGCCCCGTGTAGGTTGTTTTTCCTTTGCCTGGCAATATAATAGCTTCTATATCAAGCAATTCACCACCCACCTCTGTCCAGGCCAGTCCTTTGACTTGTCCAATCTGATCTTGGCTGTCAGCAATATCAAAACGATAACGCCTTACACCTAGGTAATGTTCTAAATCGTCTGGTTGCGCAATGATTTTACCGCTCGCTGTTTTCATTAAGATCTCTTTGACAACTTTGCGGCAGATTTTAGAAATTTCTCGTTCTAAATTACGTACACCTGCTTCACGCGTATAGTAACGTACGATGCTTTGAACGGATTTAGCTGGTATTTCAAGTTCAGTGGTTTTAAGGCCAGCTGCTACTAACTGTTTAGGGATTAAATGACGAACGGCGATATTCATTTTTTCGTCTTCTGTGTAGCCAGATAGACGAATCACTTCCATACGGTCGCGTAGTGCAGGTGGAATATCGAGTGTATTAGCTGTTGCGACGAACATGATATTTGAGAGATTGTAGGCGACCTCAAGATAGTGATCATCAAATGTATGGTTTTGTTCTGGGTCTAGTACTTCAAGTAATGCAGAAGCTGGGTCACCGCGGAAATCCATCGACATTTTGTCGATTTCATCTAACAGAAAGAGAGGATTATTGGTTCCTGCTTTTGCAAGCTTTTGGATAATTTTGCCAGGCATTGCGCCAATGTAAGTACGTCGATGTCCGCGAATTTCAGCTTCATCACGCACACCACCTAATGACATACGTAAAAATTGTCTACCTGTTGCCTTCGCAATGGATTGTCCGAGCGATGTTTTGCCAACGCCAGGTGGTCCGACTAGACAAAGAATCGGTCCTTTTAATTGCTTCACCCGCTTTTGCACAGCAAGATATTCGACAATACGTTCTTTGACTTCTTTCAGCCCATAATGCTCTGTTTCTAGAATACTTTCCGCTTGATTTAAGCTGACATTTTTTTTGCTATATTTATTCCAAGGTAAAGCAACCATGGTATCTAGATAATTACGCGATACCGTCGCCTCAGCAGATTGCATGGGCATTACTTTTAATTTATTGAGTTCTAGCATGCATTTTGTGTGTGCTTCTTTGCTCATGCCGGCTGCTTCAATCTTTTTGGCCATGGCTTCAAATTCATTGGGTACGTTTTCGATTTCGTTTAATTCTTTTTGAATCGCTTTGATTTGTTCGTTTAAATAATATTCGCGTTGTGTTTTTTCCATTTGACGCTTAACGCGTCCGCGAATTTTCTTTTCCACCTGCAGGAGGTCAATTTCATTTTCCATGAGCATCATTAATTTTTCAAGGCGTGGACGTAATGCAAGCTCTAGCAAAGCTTGTTTTTCATCAAGCTTGATATTGAGATGGGCGGCAACGGTATCACCTAATCGACTAGCATCTTCAATGGCAAGGATCGACGCCATAATTTCTGCTGGAATTTTGCGGTTTAATTTAACATATTGATCGAATTGTGATTTCAGTGAGCGTATGTAGATTTCAACATCACGATCGACAGTGGTTGAATCTTCAATGACTTTAATGTTTGCAAGAAAATATTCTTTATGTTCGATAAAGTCTAAAATCTGGGCGCGTTTAACACCCTCTACGAGTACTTTTACTGTACCGTCTGGTAATTTTAGCAATTGTAATATTGTGGCGAGCGTCCCAATGTCATACATGCTTTTCTCGGTAGGCTGATCTTCGCCGGCATTTTTTTGTGTTGCCAGCAAGATTTGTTTGTCTGCAGCCATGGCAACTTCTAGGGCTTTAATAGAACGTTCACGCCCTACAAACAAGGGTACGACCATATAAGGGTAGACCACGACATCGCGCAAGGGTAGTATGGGTACGCTTAATTTGTTCATGTCACTTGTGGTAGTAGATAATGTCACGGGGATTCTCCTTATCTTTATAATTTTATTCTACCACTGATACTTGTTCTTCGCTTTCATAAACGAGAATGGGTTCAGTTTTTCCACAGACGGTGGGCTCATCAATAATGACTTTAGCGACATGTTGCAACGAAGGCAATTCATACATGATGTTTAATAATATTTTTTCTAATACTGAACGCAAACCACGCGCACCTGTTTTTTTGCTCACACAATTTGCAGCGATTGCACTTAATGCATTCTTACGAAATTCTAAAGATACATTTTCCATATTAAAGAGCGCTTGATACTGTTTGGTTAATGCATTTTTTGGTTCTGTCAAAATACTGATCAAGGCAGATTGATCCAGCTCTTCTAATGTTGTCAAGACGGGTAATCTGCCAATTAATTCTGGAATGAGTCCATATTTGAGTAGATCAGCAGGTTCTGTTTCTGCAAGTAATTTAGTGACGCTTTTTGTATCCTCTTTGCCGTGTATTTTTGCAGAAAAACCAATACCAGATTGATCAGATCGGTTGCGAATAATTTTGTCCAAGCCTGCAAAGGCACCACCACAAATAAATAATATGTTTTTCGTATTAACAGGAATACATTCTTGTTGTGGGTGTTTTCTGCCACCTTGTGGCGGAATAGAGGCAATCGTGCCTTCAATGAGTTTTAGCAAGGCTTGCTGCACACCTTCGCCGGAAACGTCACGCGTAATGGAAGGGTTCTCAGATTTTCTGGAGATTTTGTCGATTTCATCGATGTAGACAATACCCATCTCTGCTTTAGCAACGTCATAATTACAGCGTTGCAATAATTTTTGAATGACACTTTCAACATCTTCACCAACGTAACCGGCTTCAGTCAGTGTGGTTGCATCCGCCATCACAAAGGGTACGTTTAGGACGCGTGCTAAAGTCTCTGCAAGTAGTGTTTTGCCGCTACCCGTTGGACCAATCAGCAAAATATTGCTTTTATTTAATTCGACATCATCCGGTTTGGTGCGATGTTGTAAGCGTTTGTAGTGATTATAAACCGCAACAGATAGTACTTTCTTTGCTTGTGTTTGTCCGACAACATATTCATTTAAGGTTTGATATATTTCTTGAGGTATTGGCAATTTTGGTAAGCTTGCGGGTGCTGCGGCAGGATTATTTTTGCTGGCTTCGCCAATGATATCATTGCAAAGTGTGATACATTCGTTGCACACATAGACCGATGGTCCTGCAACTAATCGCTGCACATCGTGTTGGCTTTTGCCGCAAAAAGAACAATGGAAGGTTTGTTCTTTACCATCATTCTTGTTCCTGTCTTTACTCATAATCACCCCTGTTTGGATCGATAATTAACAATAGTATCAACGAGCCCATATTTGTGCGCTTTTTCAGCGCTCATGAAGTTATCGCGTTCAGTATCTTTCGCGATAGTTTCTTCTGGTTGTCCGGTGTGCTTTGCCAATATTTTATTGAGTTGTGTACGAATTTTGAGCGTTTCTTCTGCATGGATTGCGATATCTGAGGCTTGACCTTGAACACCACCTAAAGGTTGATGGATCATGACGCGTGCGTTAGGGAGTATAAGTCGTTTATCTTTTGCGCCACCTGCAAGCAGTAGGGCACCCATACTCGCTGCTTGCCCAAGACACATCGTGCTCACATCGGGTTTAATGAATTGCATGGTGTCATAGATTGCAAGTCCTGCAGTCACAACACCGCCTGGCGAGTTGATGTAGAGTGAGATATCTTTGTCAGGATTTTCTGATTCCAAGAAGAGTAATTGCGCAACAATGAGACTGGCCACAGCATCATCAACTGGACCGCTCAAAAAGATGACACGATCTTTGAGTAGACGTGAGAAGATGTCATAAGCTCGTTCGCCCCTTGCAGATTGCTCCACAACCATGGGGACTAGATTAGCTTGTATGATTTCATGTGGGTTCATCGTTATTTTATCCATAATTATGTTGTGATTGCTTGTCGTGTGACACGGCGCCACTCGTGACTACATTTTTTCCCTCAACTCAGAATAACTTAACACGTCATCTTCAACGGGTACACCTGCCATTAACTGTTCTAATACCATTTCTTCTAGTACCTGTGCTTCAATATTAGAGCGATATTCACGTTGTGTCAGCAGCCATTTGATCATCTCCTCTGGTTTTTCATAGGAGGATGCGATATTAATCAGTCGTTTATCAAAACGTGTCTGATCGACGACTAACTTGGCTTCTTTGGCATAAGCTGCAATCAGCAAGCCAAGTGCCACGCGTTTTTCAGCAGCTTCATGAAAAGCAGCAGTCTCAGTTTCAGGATGTTCACCCGCGCAGGCTTTGCCATGATGCGAATGGCGCTCATCGTGTATCCTTTTTGCTTCGCGCTGGATGAGCGAGGTAGGGACTGAGATTGTATTTTGCAGAAGTAACTGCGTAAAAATTTGTTCTTTTAATTTGCCTTGAATCAAACGTTCACACTCTTGTTCGAGTGAACGTTTGATTTCATTTTTTAAATCTTCCAATTCGCCGCTTTTAATGCCCAGCTGTTTAACAAAGGCTTGATTGAGTAGGGGCGCATCTGCTTCATATATTTCTTTGACTTCCACGGTAAATTGAACAGGTTTTCCTGCGCGTTCTTTGTCATGCCAATCGCTTGGGAAGGATAATGTAAATTCCCGTTTTTCACCTGTTTTAACGCCAATCAACTGATCTTCAAAACCAGGCAACATTGTTTTGCTGCCTAATTCTACTGGAACATGATCCATGCTTTGTTTGTCAGATGCATCATCGAGATTGCCCTGATAGTTGATGACGACACGATCATGTGCTTTGGCTTCTCTGTCAATTTTGTGCCATTTCGTGTGTTGTTTACAGAGACGCTCGATGACGTTTTGAATGTCTTCTTCTTGAATAGCAACGACAGGTTTTTTAATGCGCTCTAATTTGCATTGAATATTAGAATAATCTGGTAATACTTCAAATGAAGCGATGAATTCGAAAGGTTGATCATTTGAGATCGCTTTGGGCTCAATTTGGGGTGTATTGATTGGATTTAACTGATGCTGCTCTATGGCAAGCGAGAGTGAGTTCTGTATGACTGCGCTCAAAGCTTCTTTGCGGATTTCATTGCCATATCGTTCTTCAAGCATACGCATTGGGACTTTACCAGGTCGAAATCCTTTGAGGGTGGTACGTGCCGCCATTTCATGCATTTTTGATTGGTAAGCACTGGCGATTTGATCTTGTGGCACGCAAATGGTGAGTTTATGATCGATATCATTTATTTTTTCTATAGAAACTTGCATGATGCACCTTTTATTTACTTTAAATGCGAACGGAGAGACTCGAACTCTCACAGGTTACCCCACTGGAACCTAAATCCAGCGCGTCTGCCAGTTCCGCCACGTTCGCGTGATTACGTTTATGGATTGTATCCACTGAATGCGAGATTGTCACCGTTTTATCAGCAGTATGACGTTGTTGTTTTTGTAGGGTATCGACAGGATGCGCAATCGTCACGCTTTTGATGGCATAATCAATCGGTTTTGCCAGCATTTGCCTAAGTGTTTCGGCATGCGTGTCACTCTTTCCGGAAAGAGTGTAATTACAATCGGCAATGCGATGGGTATTAAATAACAGTGCCTCTCCCCGAGCAAGCAAGCTGTTCATTAATATATCGCCCACTGTTTTGATGTGGCGATGCAAAAAAGCTGCAAACATTTTACATGTTTTACTGCCAGCTCGAAAAAGTCGCGTGATGTCTTTCATGATTTTAAATTGGCAGTTTGTGCATGCACTGCGTAATGGCGAGAGATTGCCTTGAATAAATGATGAAATACAAGCTGCAATGAGTCTGATGAAAAAAAGCGGATAGCCTAAGATAATATCAGCTGTATTGCGAAGGATAGACTTTTCTTCTGTTGGATATAACAACTGCTTTAATGATCGTACATCAAAATTATTCTTAAAATGTTGACGACAGAGCTGAACAATTTGATATTTAGTCTGTGCGCTTAAATAAGGTAATGCGGCTTGATGTTCCATCAAGAAAACAAGCAGTGCTAGTGTATAAGTCACCTGCTTTTGTTGGGCAGATGATGCCTCTTGCGTGTGATCATGTTCTTTGAGTAACTCATAAGTGATGATACCTAATTTGACGCCAACGAATGAAAGCGCTGCTTGCGGTACGCTGCCGAGATCATCTCGCAGTGATTGACTGAGCCAAGGAATATGTAGTTGATAAGCAAACATATAGCCGAGTCCCAGCGCAGTGCTTGCATAGACCAACATGGTGAAAGGATCTTTCTCAATAGCCTTTGCTGCAGAGGCGGTCATGCTATGCGGTCCGTCTAAAATGACTTCACAACCTGAAGTAATGATTTGTGCTTGCGTTGATGCACTCCCAATGGCTGCCGTAAAAGGATTTTTTGCCATGCTATATCCAAGCGTTTGTGATAATGAAATAAACCTTTGGCTTAAAAATGAAACCCACTTAGGCGTAATGACTGCAAAGCCACCCGCAAAATAAGTGAGCGTGTATAACAGACCGAGCAAAGGGTATTTTGCATGAATATTATGGGTAAACCAGGTTACAAATTGATTGGTACCCGCAACGCTTGTATTGAATAAATCATTAAACTCACCGGCGCTTGGCAAAAAGGGTGGTTGCGCTAATTTTTCGCAGGGTAGCTCGGAAACTGCTGGCAGATTGGGTAAGCGCAGATTTTTTTCAATGCGTACCCGTTTTTCATGGATGGATTGAATTTGTTGCTGTGATTGTTGCAGGATCGTGTCTATCTGATAGGGTAGTGGCGCTCCATTTGGCAATCGCTCACCATCCGAGTAATCATCATAAATTTCATCGAATAAATGGATTGTAATTTTTTTATAAATATCACGCGCGCTATGAATCACATCGTGTAATAAATTTTTTATTGCATTAACAGCCAGATGGCGCAACAAAAAACCTAAAGAATATTGCTGCTGTTTTGTTTGATCAAATAATGCTTGACCATTTAGTTTGGGTGCATTGGGATCATTAATTTTGATTTCATAATCAGTAGCCAAATGACGTACTGTTTTAAAAAATTTAGGACGATAACAAAATTTTAGTGGTTTAATGAGTGAAACGAACAGGATGATCAAAGGCTCGACGATCAATGTTAAGGGTAATTCAATGATACCAGCCATTAATTTAATGCTAACATTAATGCCCCACGTTAACATGCGTTTCAATAAGACTACGTTGCTTGCACTGATACGCCAGATTGTATTGTTTACAATACGTAATGCATAGTTGTTTGAAGCGCTGAGTATCAACGTTGGTTTTTTTGAATCGGCATGATCAAGTTGATTCATTTTTTCAATGAATGTAATGGCAAGTAGCGCTCGTTCTACTGATTTACGAGTTTTACAATGCTTTTTTGAATCAAATGCAATTTGTTTCTCATGCATCATGAAGCTACCATGATGTTCTGGCAGTATAGAATCTCTGGGTGGTGCATTGTAGTCTTCGATGACTTTTTCTGCATCTTCAATACAGCTATCTAGTTCTCCTCGCGTTGTTGCGAAAAATTTTTTACGATCATAAGTGATATTCTGATTATGATTTTGCATTTTACGCAAATTATGAATCATTGATTTTTTTACAAATGTCAGGACTGAATCAATGCCTGTTGCATTGAGTTTTGTTTTTGAAAAGCGCTTCGCATAATGCGCTGCTTGTTTAATATCGATTGCAATGTCACGCGCTAGATGGCGATTCATTTCTTGAAGGCACTCAGCTGCACAGAGTGTCGTTTTAATTGTTTCTAATCGATTGATATAAAGCCCAAATGCCGTTTCCCAAACCTTTTGATCGATTGGCTGATTGACTAGCGATTCTAATATTTCAAGCGCTTCAAATCGATCTTGATAATGACTGACTAATTTTTCTTTTGCCGTATATCGATTGCTGATATAGCCCGCTTTGAGCCTTTCTAATGTAACGAGACGATATTGTCCTAATGCGCCCACGACCTTGCTGGTGACGGATTCTGTTTCTACAAATCCAAAACGCACCGCTTCTTGTACATATCGAGGTTGGGTGTGCCAAATAAATGAGTCAAATTCTTCATTTTTACGGATGATATCAAGGGTTGAGTTTGTTTGTGAATTCAGTGTACTGGATGTTTTGTTATACAGATCTCCATTCACTCTTTCTGTTTTCCAGGGAATAAAAGAAGGTGGGTGAATTTCAATGCCACCATTAGCCTTTCCAAGCTTAAAATGTTGCAAACGCTGCTGATTATGCTGAATCAACACGGTTTTGTTACTTGGATAGGTTGGTTTTGAATAGGGCATAGTGTTGGAATGCGTAAATTATAGTAGTTATTTGCATTAAACAGCAGTGTACTGTGGAATGCGTTATTAAAGATTAAGGAAAGCTTAAGAAGTGGTATT
>MGYE01000015.1:0-6114 GCA_001801625.1 Gammaproteobacteria bacterium RIFCSPHIGHO2_12_FULL_42_10 | reverse complement strand
TCCACGTTTGTCGCTATCGCTTTCCAATCCCCAGGTATTCTCGTGCTGTTTTCCCAGTATAAATTTGCCGTGGCCGGCTTAAACGGTAAGCATGTGAGATCATTTCGCTCCATTGTGAGATCCAGCCAACGGTTCTTGCCATCGCAAAAATAACGGTAAACATGTTGGTTGGAATGCCAATGGCACTCAAAGTGATACCAGAATAAAAATCAACATTGGGATAAAGTTTTTTCTCAATAAAATAACTGTCATTGAGAGCAAGTCGCTCCAGTTCCATTGCTAGCTTGAAAACAGGCGTATCGTGTGCACCAACGGCTTCAAGTACTTCATGGCAAGTTTCACGCATGCTCTTGGCGCGTGGGTCATAGTTTTTATAAACACGATGACCAAATCCCATCAGCCGGAAAGAATTGTTAGGATCTTTGGCGCGAGCGATATATTGGCCAATTTTAGAGGTATCACCAATTTCATGCAGCATATTGAGTGCGGCTTCATTGGCGCCGCCATGTTGCGGTCCCCAAAGCGCACCAATGCCAGCTGCAATACAGGCAAAGGGGTTGGCACCCGTTGATCCTGCAGAGCGCACAGTGGCAGTTGAGGCATTCTGTTCATGATCTGCATGTAAAATAAAAATACGATCTAGTGCTTTGACAATGGCAGGATGGGGCGTGTATTTTTCACACGGCGTAGCAAACATCATGTGTAAGAAATTTTCTGAAAAAGATAGGTCGTTGTTGGGCGGAATAAAGGGTTGGCCAATAGAATATTTGTAACACATTGCAGCAATGGTAGGCATTTTAGCAATGAGTCGTAACGCAACCATCATGCGATTTTCCGCTAGATGAAAGTCGACATTGTCATTATAGAATGCAGAAAGTGCACCCACGACGCCTACCATCACGGCCATTGGGTGAGCGTCTCGTCTAAAACCATTGAAGAAATGACGCATTTGCTCATGTACCATGGTGTGATGCATAAGGGCATTGCAGAAGGTTGTATATTCTGTGGAGCTCGGTAATTCGCCATTAAGCAATAAATAGCAGACTTCTAGATAATTTGAATGTTCTGCCAATTCTGCTATATCGTAGCCACGATAGAGTAGTGTGCCTGCTTCACCATCGATGTAGGTGATTTCAGACTCGCAGGTAGCGGTGGCATTGAGTCCTGGGTCGTAAGTAAAATAACCGTTTTTAAAAAGTGGACTGACATCGATAGCTTTTGGGCCAAGTGTGCCTGTAATAACGTTTAATTCGATGGTTTTGCCATCAATCAGTAATTGGGCTTTTTGATCAGTCATGGTTAGAGTACCTTTTTTAGTAAAATAACCGATCTTGCGTGAGATGTCATCATCTCAACATCACACGCTGTCATCCTTCGGCGCAAAAAGCGCGCCTCTGGATGACAACGTGTAAGGTGGGTGACGAGCTACAGCAATATTGCTTTACTGTAACCACGCGATATAATCATGAAATCTATAAGGAACTTGCAACGTGCGTGCCACACCACCTAAAAATTTAAATTTACTGACGATTCGCCTGCCATTGCCTGCGATTGTATCGATTTTACATCGGCTCTCTGGGCTGGTTTTATTTCTACTTATTCCGCTGATGCTATGGGGTTTGCGCTCATCACTCACTGCAGAAGGATTTGACGCTTTTCGGCATGCGCTACTCGATGATCGAACAAAATTTCTGATCTGGTTGCTACTCATTCCATTGGTTTATCACATTGCAGCGGGTATACGCCATTTATTATCCGATATTCGTATTGGTAATTCACGTCGTGGCGGGCAGGTGAGCGCAGTGATCGTATTTTCAGTCGTGCTTGTCGTTATGTTATTAATCGGAATTCTGTTATGGTGAAGTCTGTTCTTTCAACCGCTCATCAAGGGCTTAGAGATTGGATTGTACAGCGACTCTCTGCTTTGTTGATGACAGCTTATGTTTTTATTATTTCATTCTATGCTATCTATCAGCATGGTCTTTCATTCGATACCTGGCATCAGTTGTTTGACTGTCTGTGGATGAAAATCTTTACCTTATTAGTTTTAGTTGCGTTACTTTGGCATGCTTGGATTGGTATGTGGACGATTTTTACTGACTATGTGCATTCAATGGTGATGCGCAATCTACTCTGTGTTGTCATTTATTTAGCACTAGGTGCCTATTTGATTTGGGGCGTTGTGATTATCTGGAGCGTATGATTCATGTTATTTGCAACTGAAGTCTGTGATGCTGTGATCGTCGGTGGCGGCGGTGCTGGGTTGCGATCTGCGATCGAATTATCACAGTCTGGTTTGAATGTCGTGGTTATTTCTAAGGTTTTTCCAACACGCTCACATACGGTGTCAGCGCAAGGTGGCATTAATGCTGCTTTAGGTAATGTTGATTCTGATGATTGGCGTTGGCATATGTATGACACGGTTGTTGGCTCTGATTTTTTAGGCGACCAAGATGCCATTGAGTATATGTGTAAAAACGCTGTTGCGTCTATTTATGAGCTTGAGCATATGGGCCTACCTTTTTCGCGTTTAGATAATGGCAAAATTTATCAACGTGCATTTGGTGGCGCAACACGAGAATATGGTCAATCGCAAGCGCATCGTACTTGTTGTGCTGCAGATCGCACGGGGCACGCGATGTTGCATACGCTTTATCAAAAAAATGTACAGGCTAAAGCGCGTTTTTATAATGAATGGTATGCGCTTGACTTGGTAAAAACGCCAACAGGTATTGCAGGTGTGACTGCCATTTCAATTGAGACGGGAGAAGTTGTTTTTTTTCAATCGAATGCAACGATTCTAGCAACAGGTGGTGCAGGTCGTATTTTCCAATCTACAACCAATGCACACATTAATACAGGCGATGGTATGGGGATGGCGTTACGTGCAGGATTGCCATTACAAGATATGGAATTTTGGCAATTTCACCCAACGGGCATTTATGGCGCCGGTATTTTGATTAGTGAAAGTGTGCGCGGAGAAGGTGGTTACCTCGTTAACAATAATGGTGAGCGTTTTATGGAACGCTATGCGCCACACCTCAAAGATCTTTCATGTCGCGATATTGTTTCTCGTTGTGCGGCGATTGAGATTCGTGAAGGACGCGGCATGGGGCCAAAAGGTGATTATATATTATTGAAAGCAGATCATCTTGGTGCGGATATTATTAAATCGCGTTTACCTGGTATTCGTGAGTTATCCATGACATTTGCAGGCGTTGATCCAGTTTTAGCGCCCATTCCTGTTGTACCCACTTGCCATTATCTGATGGGCGGTATTCCAACAAATTATCACGGCCAAGTGCTCACTGTGAATGCAAAAGGTGAGGATGAGATTATCCCGCATCTTTATGCGGCTGGAGAAACAGCGTGCGTTTCTGTGCATGGCTCCAATCGTTTAGGTGCCAATTCTTTATTAGATTTAGTTGTTTTTGGTAGAGCAGTGGGTCATCACGTCAAAGATAGCATCTATCATGGGATGCACATGGTTGATGCTAATCAGTCAGATATTGAAGCAGCATTGGTTCGTTTAAATCGATGGAATCACAATCAAAAAGGCGAAAGTATCGATGAAATTCGAACCGCTTTGCAAAAAATCATGCAGGATGATTTCGGTGTATTTCGTACAGAAGAACATATGAAAGCAGGTTTTATGAAATTAGATGAGTTAGGCGATCGCTTGAATTATGCCGCCATTCAAGATAAGAGCCTTGCCTATAATACAACGCGTATTGAGGCGCTAGAATTAGATAATTTAATGGCAGTCGCATTGGCAACTGCACGTGCTGCTTATACACGCACCGAAAGTCGCGGTGCACACGCTCGATATGATTACCCAGAAAGAGATGATGAGCATTGGTTAAAGCATTCACTGTATTTTGCAGATGATCGTCTCACTTTTCGTGCTGTGAATAGAAAACCAAAAGAGATGGAACCTATTCCATTACAGAAACGAGAAGAACATTGACCTATCGGTGACCTCGTTAGCGAGAAGAATATTGATTCATCGGCGACCTTGCACGAGGTCTATTACTAGGAGTATAAAGAATGCTTTTTTCTGTTTATCGCTATAATCCAGAGAAAGATGCCAAACCTACCATGCAAACATTCGACGTGGATGTGGAGGCGCATGCGTGCCATATGGTGCTTGATGCACTGCTTGTTATTAAAAATAAATTAGATGAGACATTGACGCTAAGACGGTCATGCCGAGAGGGTGTTTGTGGATCAGACGGTATGAATATCAATGGAAAAAATGGCCTAGCTTGCACTACACCACTTGCGTCCCTTCAGGAACCCGTTGTGGTTCGTCCGTTGCCTGGGTTACCAGTCGTGCGTGATTTGATTGTTGATATGACACAGTTTTATCGTCAATACGAAAAGGTGAAGCCTTTTTTGCAGAATAATACGCCTCCTCCCGCAAAAGAGCGTTTACAATCGCCTAAAGAACGTGCCAAACTGGACGGCCTTTACGAGTGTATTTTGTGCGGATGTTGCACAACAGGATGTCCTTCGTTTTGGTGGAATCCAGACAAATATTTAGGGCCTGCTGCATTGCTACAATCTTATCGTTTTATAGCAGACAGTCGGGATACAGAAAAAGATGCAAGACTTGCCGATTTAACGGATCCTTTCAGCGTATTTCGTTGTCGTGGTATTATGAATTGCGTGGATGTTTGTCCAAAAGGATTGAATCCGCTAGAAGCGATTAACCATATCAAGGAGGAGATGCTGGAGTAATTATAGTGGCTCAGCGCATCGTTTTGACGAAATGTAGTTTGAATCGGGAAGAAATTTATTACCCATGAACACAAAATCCAAGCTCTCACAATCACAAGCTACCGACAGTGATCATTATACTCCTTCAGGCAACGAACGTTATTTAGAAATACTATACGATACGTATTTAACGGCACCCGATACACTGTCTGTCGAATGGCGTCAGTATTTCGATGAATTGTCTCGTGCGCTGCCGCGGAAAGCGCCCGATGTGCCTCATGAACCGATTCGTGATTATTTTATAGAGTTAGCGCAGCACCCCCCTGTTGTCTCTGCACTACAATCAGTACCCGCTATTGAAATGATGACTGCGTTTCGTCGTTTAGGTCATTTGGAAGCGGATATTGATCCATTGAAACTCATGCCACCACATGGCAGTCCTTTACTATCACTCGATTATTATGGCTCGACGGATGTTTCGCTTTATCAAAAACTACGTCGCACTTATTGCCATACGATTGGGTTTGAGTATATGCACATCAATCGTACAGAAGAAGTGGAGTGGATTCGTGCGCGCATTGAAAATGAATGGGTAAACTTTCAACCATCTACAGCAATCAAACAACATCTCTTAGAGCGTCTAGTTGCAGCCGATAGCTTTGAAAAATATCTTGGCTTTAAATATGTTGGTCAAAAACGTTTTTCATTAGAAGGAGGGGATGCCTTAATTCCATTGCTTGATACGATTATTCATCACGGTGCCACATTTAATGTAAAAGAAATGGTTATTGGCATGGCGCATCGTGGTAGGCTCAATGTATTAATCAATGTGCTAGGTAAATCACCCGCTGAACTCTTTGCCTCTTTTGAAGGCAAACAAATTCAATCAACTGATGTGGGGGATGTGAAATATCACCTGGGATATTCCTCTGATCTTAAAACAGAGCATGGTACTGTGCATCTTGCATTAGCCTTTAACCCCTCCCATTTAGAAATTGTTTCGCCCGTCGTACAGGGTTCTGTGCGTGCACGTCAGCGTCGCAGACGCGATACAGTACAACAACAAGTGATTCCCATCCAAATTCATGGCGATGCCGCTTTTGCGGGTCAAGGTGTTGTCATGGAGACATTTAATATGTCTCAAGCGCGTTGGTTTACGGTTGGGGGTTCCATTCATATTGTCATCAATAATCAAGTTGGATTTACCACAAATGATATACGCGATACGCGTTCTACGATGTATTGCACGGATGTTTCTAAAATGGTTGAGCCACCTATTTTGCATGTGAATGCCAACGATCCTGAAGCCGTATATTTTGCTGCTTTATTTGCTGTTGATTATCGTCATACCTTTAAACGTGATATCGTGATTGATCTTGTCTGTTACCGACGTCA
>MGYE01000014.1 GCA_001801625.1 Gammaproteobacteria bacterium RIFCSPHIGHO2_12_FULL_42_10 | reverse complement strand
CACCACATAATAACCGCGATACGATGGATTACGGCGCAAAAGCGCGCCTAATCCACCCTACACTATACATAGACCGCCTAGTTATAGCGGGTAACAAAACAATGGTATTACACTTGATTGGTTTCGCATCAGGATTGGCAGGCGTTGATCTTTGTAGTGGCGAGGGACCTGCTTGTATCAAGCAATCTTCTTTTTTATCAAAGCTACCATCGCAAAATATAATGTACCAATGGGATGCGATCATTTCTCCTCCAGAAACAGTGACACCATTACGTCAAGATGAAAAAGTGGCTGCAGTTTGTACCGTACTTGCAGATCGTGTGGTGCACTGCATGCGCGATCATCAACAATTTTGTGTGATTGGTGGTGATCATACTTCCGCAATAGGTACATGGAGCGGCATGCACGAAGCATTGAACGGACAAGGTGATATCGGCTTGATTTGGATCGATGCGCACATGGACAGTCATACGCCAGAAACGACAGAATCAGGACGATTGCATGGTATGCCACTTGCCTCATTAATGGGGTATGGTTATCCAACCCTGACTTGCTTATTGAATGATTTGCCCAAACTCAAACCTCATTATGTGTGTTTAATTGGCGTTCGTAGTTTTGAGTCGGGAGAGGCTGCATTATTAAAACGACTGAATGTGCGTGTTTATTTTATGGATGAGGTGAAATCACGTGGATTTAGCACAGTATTACGTGAAGCGGTAACACTTTTACAGGGGACAGTTGCTTATGGCATTTCTCTAGATTTAGATGGACTGGATCCTTCCGCCATCCCGGGTGTGAGTGTGCCTGAGCCAGATGGTCTTGATCCAGAAGCTGTGTATCATGGATTATCTGAAATAGCAGATGATAAAAAATGGATTGGTACAGAAATTGCTGAATTTAATCCCTCGCGTGATCTTTCGCACAAAACTGAAAAATATATTGTGCAATTACTTGTATTATTGGGTCGCAGATGCTGAAATTAACAGTCGATATTGCACAACAGCATTTGTTTGTTGTGGCAGAACAAAAAATTATTAAATCATATCTTATTTCTACCGCAAAAAAGGGTATGGGCGAGATAAAAGATAGTGAACAAACGCCGCGTGGTCGACATATTATACGCGCGAAAATTGGCCATGACGCACCTCCTAATACTGTGTTTATTAAGCGACGCGCGACAGGTGAGATTTTTACATCACGCATGAGAGAGATTTATCCAAATCGTGATTGGATTTTAACACGTATTTTTTGGTTAAGTGGGCTAGAAGCTGGTATTAATCGGCTCGGAAAATGCGATACCATGCGACGGTATATTTATATTCATGGATCGCCTGATGATGTTTTAATGGGTGTGTCTGGGTCAAAGGGCTGTATTCGTATGCGCAATCAAGATATTATCGAGCTGTTTGAGTATATTCCCGTTGGCACGATGATTACAATTGGATAACGCATGACTGATAAAATTCATGAGTTGTTGCATGCTTGGTTTGGCAATGCTGGATCTGCTGACTTACCTTCAAGCGATCGCACGGATTTGTGGTTTGGCGAGAAAGAGGCGGGCAGGCAACAAATGCTCGAAACCTTTCAAGATGAATATCGTCAAGCGGTTCTCGGGGAGCTTGCAGAATGGGCGAAGACGCCTCGCGGGAGATTGGCCTTAATTATTTTATTGGATCAATTCTCTCGGATGATGCATCATCAGTCGCAAGATGCTTTTCTGTATGATCAAAAAGCAACAGAGCTCAGTACGGAAGGATTGCGAAACAAAATGGATCAATCGCTCACATTAATTGAGCGAGTATTTTTTTATATGCCTTTAGTGCATGCTGAAAATAATGCATTGCAAGAGCAATCCATTCGACTGTATGAAGAATTAGTTGTATTATCGATGGCTGAAACAACACAGATTTATCAGTTATTTCTTGCTTATGCTTATGCTCATTTTCGCGTTATTAAAACGTTTGGTCGGTTTCCACAACGTAATGAAGTGCTAGGGCGCGTTTCAACTGAGGCAGAATTAGCCTTTTTAAAACGAGCAAGTGCGGGATCTTGATTTTGGGGGTCGTAGCTCAGCTGGGAGAGCGCTGCGTTCGCAATGCAGAGGTCGGGAGTTCGATCCTCCTCGACTCCATATTAATTATTCATATAACGCGCTGTCTCCCTTTCGGTGCAATCTCTTTCTCGAGGAGATCCTTCAGCGCAAAAAGCGCGCCTCAGGATGACAGCGCGTTATATTTTAGCGGTACAGGAAGCACTGCGAACAAAAGTCTCGCTCGTAGTGTGAAAGTGAGCGGGGTTTCTTGTATACCAAAGTTTAGCCGGGCAAGAAGCTGCGCGTTTACGAACACTATCGTTAGTAGGTCGCGGTTGTGGTGTTGCCGCCGCTGTACTGCTTTGTGTGTGACGCAACGTGAGACTGGGCCCAGTATTCGATCCCAAGCGAATCTCTGCCTCAGGCTGTATTCTTATTGTGTTATCTGCTGTCGCTGGATCGGTCGGTATGTTTTTGCGTGCTGTTCGCCATTCGTCTACACTACGCCCAGTACGCGAACTGATGCTGCCTACAATACTCATACAGGTGATCAATACTAAAAATGCAGTGACTGCACCCACCAAGCCACCCAGTATAACAGGATTGGTTACTGCAATCGCACCCAATATAATGATGCCAATGATTGCCCCTGTCGACACCCCAACTAGTGCACCACCGTATTCAAATGGTTTTAATTCAACTGTTTTTTTGATCATGCTTTCTTTATTGCTTGATTTAATAAATTGTGCGCGGATAAAACTGATGGATTTTGCGATGTAATCTGCAGAAGATGCGCAACCACTGGAGACACTCAACACAAAAATAGCCCCTGCAATCCAAAGTGGGATAGCGGCGCCTCCAGAGAAAAATACGGTGACACCGACTACAGAAACCATTGAGGCGGTAAAAGTTGAGAATAATGCGATACCCAGTGCAAGTCCCATCAGGGTAGAGCTAACAACCAAGACTTTTTCGCTAAGAGGACGTGAATTTTTATCTGTGCATTTGCCAATACGATTGCCTAAGCCCCCAAAGACGCTGATTTGTCGCAAGGTGAATAAAACGCCTGCAAAGGCATAAAGACTGGAAGCAAGCGGCACAGGGATTCTCATGACAGCCAACCCAATGCCAATGGCAATACCTAGAGCTACACCGATTGCAGTGCCAATCAGCTCATGGCGGTTTTCTCTGAGTGTTTTTTTGAAAGCTTTAAAAAGATCAACTAATCTGCCAAAATTAGCCGCAGCAGATAGTTGATAAGCTAAAAAACCAGGGACGCTGGCTAACATGAGAAACCAGTCTGAAAAGACGAGATCTGCTGCTCCTATACTTAGTAAATAGATGAGCAATGCAATCGCGAGAGGTGCTGCAATCAGTAATGACTTCGTGTAAAATTGCAACACATTGATTGTATTTACTATATTATTTTTCTTCGCCACGCAGGACACCTCGTTTTGAAAGAAATTAAATCATATCATGAAAATATGATTAAAATATGGCATTGAGGATATTTATGAAAAAAATAATCTTGTTTACACTAGGTGATGCTATGAGTTTTTATTAGGCAAATTACCCATCGTATAGCCTATCAATGCTTGCTCTTCAGTTTGTCTGCTTAAAGCAGTTGTATCCTGTTCTAAACGATTGTATGTGTTTTTTAATTGCTCCATTGCCTGCTGGAAAGTGGCGGTATGCAAAAATGATTGCTCTGGTTGAGGGTGAGGGCGCCATCTAGAGGATAAACGAAAGTGATCAAACGTAGCATCTCTTAACTCATGAAGATAGTAATATGGGCCTTCTGGATCCTTGAGTAACTGAAAGAAATCAAGCAGTTCTGCTCGAGTCTTGTTCTGTAATAGTATTGGCAAAACAGAGCTTATAAAATATTCTATTTGTTTGTGATATAGCGCAGGAGACTTGCAATGCTCGGATTGGACGATTTTGGCTGCTATCTCTGGTCGATTGCGATTAATAGCATATTGCAACACATTTTCGCCATAGCGATCCCTCCCACACAGCAATGCTTCCGTGCAATATTTGGATTGGACGATTGCGCTTGCTATCTCTCGTTGATTGCGAACAATAGCCTCTTTCAACGCATTGTTGTGATTGTGATCCTCCTCACTCAACAATGCTGCCGTGCAATGCTCGGATTGAAGGATTGCGGTTACTATCTCTGATTTCAAAATAACAGCATATTGCAACGCATTTTTGCCATCGCTATCTTTCCCACACAGCAATGCTTTTGTGCAATACTCGGATTGAAGGATTGCGGTTACTATCTCTTGTCGATCGTAATAAATAGCATTTTGCAACACATTTCTGCCATTGCGATCCTTCTCACACAGCAATGCTTCCTTGCAATGCTGGGATTCGAGGATTGCGGTTACTATCTCTGGTCGATTGTGATCCATAGCATCTTGCAACACATTGTTGTCATAGCGATTCTTCTCACGCAGCAATGCTTCCGTGCAATGCACCGACCCCAACAAGGCTTCAGGATAGAGCCATTGATTAAACACAGCATCGGTTAGATCGCATTGAGCCCACTTGGCGCCTTCTGCTTGCATCAGACCTAGGTTGGCACCGCGTAGGTTAGCGCTACTAAAATCAACATCGCGTAGGTCAAGGCCGCGTAGGTCTTTTCCTTCTAGATTATGTCCTTTGAGAGAAAGACCGCTTAGGCAATGATTTTGTAGTGCAAAATCGATGATGGCTTCTTCGGTGATCGTGTTGATTGTTTCCTTAAATTGCGTGTTGAATGCTTGTTGTTGATCCCATGGTAGTGCTTGATACCATGCTGTGTAGGCAGGATCAGGAAGAGAGGCTATTTTTGTTTCTATGCGTAAGGCAGGCCATAGGTCTTTTAGTGGAAGCGGGTTGTTGTCTTCATCTCTGCGAATGAGATGCGCTTCGAGCACGGCTTCTTTGAGTGAATCGATGTGCTGTGCCTCATCCTGTGAGAGAGTATCTGGGACTTTCATATGGTGGAGGAAGGCTTTCTTGAGTGAGGCGAGTACCTCGTTGATATCGTCATTTTGAAACTGCATAAGGCACGCTTCGAAATGGGGTGCTTGTTGGACGCCATGAAAAAGATTCTGCAATAATGTCAATTGCTCACATGATCGATTCAAAGCCGTGGGCACAGCAGTTGAGACATCTTGAGTCAGCTGACGAATGGTTTCAGATGCAACGGGTGTGTCTTCCAGACCTTGCCAAACACGGGGCAGGATGGTTTCTATCCAAGCTTTGTATTGTGCGTGATCGCTTTCTCGTTGTGACCAGGTTGCGTCTTCTGCATCCAGGCACAAGACACGCAAGACTGCCCAATAGCAGGTGCGGTCTTTTGTATAGAGAGCGCTTAATTCATTTGCAATGAGTGCGCTATATTTTTGCTGGGCTTGCTCCCCTTCTAGATAGACAACCTTCTCATCTGTGGTGGTTGATTTGACATAATAGACTTCATCATGTAGTCCACAGAGAGCCGTACCGATGCGACCCCAGGTGCCTGCCCAACAGGAGGGATGATTGCCATAACCATAAGCGGTTTGCGCGTCTAGTAAGGCAGTTAGAATGGCTCGCTTGCGATGGAATGAAATCTCAGGATCCAGATCTTTCTCTTGTGTGGCAGTCCATACTAAAGCAAGTGCTTCTTTTAGGGTCGTAGGACCTTCTGCGGCATCCATCCCCATTCGTTGATCAGTATTTGATGTAATACGTTCTAAGGCTGCCTCAATCGGGTCTTGTTCCCTTGCTCGCTGGGGGAAGGCTTCTTTAAACTGAGTGGTCTTAAGAAAGGCTTGGATAGCTTGAAGCATTCCATCAACATCACATTGTTTGCCATCATGTTGTTCGGCATATCGTTCATAAAGACGCCTTAAACTAGCGTCACTGGCACGCAAGACCATGGGGTGGCTTGCACCATGGGCATCTCCTACGAGAACGTTTTCTGGGGCGTCAGGGAGGGTGTGTTGTTGGTGGGACTGGGCAGCGTTAATCAAGCGTGTTAGCTCATTTATTGCTATGCCCGTCGGAGAAAAATATCGCACATAATAATCCGCCCTAAGCCCTGCATACATCTGATCGGGATTAATCATATATTGACCATCCCCTCTTCGTAAATTCAATAGCTTTCGAACGATGCTCGTATTGACCGGCTGCCCTTTTGGTGGTGTCAATGCAAACCAGAGCGCTGAGAGGCCATTTTGCGTGATCGCATTCCAATTGAGCGCAGGATGTGCATCGAAAATCGTTTGAATGGCGGCTTCATCGCCTTGATCGATTGCTTGACGTAGTTGTTGGTAAATAGATGCGTCAGTTGTTGTGGGCATGGGGTGCCTCTTGTCGTTATGTATTATGGTTATAGCTTAGTCAATTATAGCACGCAACACGCCCTAATACATCACCTCAACCTGCATCTCTTCTCTTAGCATTGCAAGCAACGCATCTAGCGGCTTAATAGACCATTTTTTATCTAGTTTAATGCTTGCCCTAAGACCCGCCTGTAAAAAATTAAATTGCACCAAACAAGAACCACCTAAATAAGGCGTGAGCAATGATTGAAAAGACGACATCTCTCTTTGTGGTTCATCATTAAGTGTAATCATGAGTGATTTTGCAAATTGACTACGCGCTTCTTCTAATGAATAAATTATGCGGGCTGTGATGCGTGGTTGATTGCTAAATTCATCTAATTTACATTCACCTTCAATAACAAGCAGTTTGTCTTCGACAATCAGCGATCGAAATTTTTGAAATGGCTCTGAAAAACACACAACCTCAATTGAGCTTTCACCATCATCTAATGCAAAGATAGCAATCCGGTCACCACGTTTTGTTTGTTTTATGCGAATATGGGTGACAATGCCTGCAAGACGTGCTGATTTATGAATGATATGGTCTAGCGCATTGAGGCGACAAGTTACAAATTGTAAAAGCTCATCAAGATACGCATTAACGGGATGTCCGGACAAATAAAAACCTAATGTTTCTTTTTCTCCTTGTAAGCGCACTGCATCCGTCCAGGGAGCTGTGATGATTGTTGGTGCAGAATGTGTTGGTTCGCATGCTGCTAATAAATCTTGCTGCCCACTCGTCTGATCGTGCAATGTTTGTTCTGCATGTGATAACGCATGATTGAGTGAAGCTTTTAATTGAGCGCGATTAGAATCAATTGTATCGAGCGAGCCTGATTTAATCAGCGCTTCAAGCGTTCGTCGGTTGTTTTTGTGTAAATCAATGCGTTTACAGAAATCAAATAAATTTTTAAATGGTCCCTCTTTTTCTCGCACCATCGCAATATTATCAACCGCTGTTTGTCCAATGCCTTTAATGGCGCCTAATCCATAACAAATCGTTTTATTGTTTAGCGCTTGAAAGCGGTAAACACTATGATTGATATCGGGTGGCAAAATAGTTAACTCTAACGATCGACATTCCTTGAGGTAATAAAGTACTTTTTCTGTTTTATCCATATCGGCAGATAAAACAGCGGCCATAAATTCGGTTGGATAATGCGCTTTTAGCCAAGCCGTTTGGTAGGCAATTAATGCATAAGCGGCGGAATGCGATTTATTGAAGCCGTAACCAGCAAATTTTTCCATTAAATCGAAAATATGCGTGGCCGTTTCTTTTCCAACACCATTTTTAATAGCGCCTTGACAAAAACTTTCACGCTGATTGGCCATCTCTTCCGCTTTTTTCTTACCCATTGCGCGACGTAGTATATCTGCCGCACCCAGTGTGTAACCCGCCAAGACCTGCGCAATTTGCATGACTTGTTCTTGATATAAAATAACGCCATAGGTGGGTCTTAAAATAGGTTCGAGCTTTGGATGGGGGTAGAAGACTTGTGAGCGACCATGCTTACGATTAACGAAATCATCTACCATGCCAGATTGCAAAGGACCCGGTCGAAAGAGCGCAACGAGTGCAATGAGGTCTTCAAAACAATCTGGCTTTAAGCGTTTAATCAGTTCTTGCATCCCATGCGATTCTAATTGAAAAACAGCGGTAGAATGGCGGTTTTTGAGTAAGGAAAATGTTTCTGCATCTTGTAATGAGATACGGCTAATATCGATGGGCGATTCTTGATTTATTTTTCGAGTTGCATTAATGACAAGCAGTGCTTGATGAATAATGGTAAGTGTCGTCAGCCCCAAGAAGTCAAATTTGATTAAGCCGACTGCCTCTACATCATCTTTGTCAAATTGTGTGACAGGATGCGCTGCATCATTTGTTTCACAGTAGAGCGGTAAGAAATGAGTTAATGGTCCAGGTGCGATAACGATACCACCTGCATGTTTTCCAACATTACGTGCTATGCCCTCTAATTTGCGCGCAAGATCGATCAATGTACGCACTTCTTCTTCTTGCTCATAACGCTCACGCAAGAGTGGCTCTTGTGAAAGCGCAAGATCGAGTGTCATACCTAATTCAAATGGAATAAGTTTTGCAATCTTATCAACAAAACCATAAGGCAATGCTAAAACACGTCCGACATCACGCACAACAGCTTTTGCAGCCATGGTGCCATAAGTCATAATTTGTGACACACATTCATGTCCATGTCTTTCCATAACATACTCAATGACGCGATCACGGCCTTCGATGCAAAAATCGATATCAAAATCTGGTAATGAAACACGCTCTGGATTTAAAAAACGCTCGAAAAGTAAATCAAAAGCGAGTGGATCAAAATCGGTGATACTGAGCGCATAGGCGACGAGTGAGCCAGGACCTGAGCCACGTCCAGGCCCTACCGGAATATCATGTTCCTTTGCCCAGCGTGTAAAATCAGCAACGATTAGAAAATAACCTGCAAATCCCATTGTATTGATTACATCTAGCTCGCGTGATAGTCGTGCATCATAAACACGGCGAATATTTTCAAATGTGGGTGCAGTTTTATCGTATAAAAAAAATAAACGTTCATTCAGGCCTCTGTTTGCTGCTTCAGAGAGGTAGCTATCTGCTGTATAGTTCTCAGGCACTGTGAAATGCGGTAGTTGGTTTTTTCCCAATTCTAGGAATACGTTGCATCGCTTTGCAATTTCAATTGTATTTTCTAAAGCCTCAGGCAAATCTGCAAATAAGGTTTGCATGTCTTCCGGTGTGCGAAAATACTGTTGCTCGGTGTAGCGATGAGAGCGATTTGGATCATTTAAAACAACGCCCTCTTGAATGCAAACACGCGCTTCATGTGCTTCAAAATCGTTACGTTCCATAAATCGA
Source organism: Gammaproteobacteria bacterium RIFCSPHIGHO2_12_FULL_42_10 (assembly GCA_001801625.1). GTDB lineage: Bacteria > Pseudomonadota > Gammaproteobacteria > DSM-16500 > DSM-16500 > Aquicella. The sequence goes on along the minus strand of MGYE01000014.1, from coordinate 6,081 downwards.
ATATCGTTCGTTGCAACGATTGGAATGGAGTAGGCATTTGCTAATTCTACTGCGGCAGGAATGTATGCTGATTCTGTTGTTTTGCCAATTCGACGCATTTCAATATAAAAACGATTTGGAAAAAGTGATTGCCATTCTTCTAAATATTTTTTTGCTTGTTCGAGGCGGTGATTTAAGATAGCTTGACCTATATCGCCCTCTTCAGCACCAGAAAGCATGAGTAAGCCGTGATTGTATTTTTTGAGCCAAGCGCGTTCCAGGATAGGAATGTTATTGATTCGTTCGCCTTCCAAAAAGCTTTGCGAAATTAACTGAAGTAGATTGCGGTAACCTGGATGTGTTTGGCAGAGCAGGGTACATCGTGAAGCTGATTGGGTTATTTGATCTCGTATTAAACAATCTATCCCGATAATCGGTTTAATACCGGTAGCAATAGCAGCTTGATAAAATTTAATGGTGCCATATAAATTACCTAAATCGGTAATGGCTATAGCAGGCATTCCAACACTGTGTGCTTTTTTAAGTAATGAGGGAATGGTTAATAACCCATCTTGCAAAGAATATTCGGTGTGCAAACGCAAATGAATGAAGTTTTGCTGCATGTGTGGCAATTCCGTAATGCGTTAGTGTGTCATGAATTTTTCACACTGTCACCCCTACATTTAGCATTGACAGCCTCATAAATATGTTTAAAATATGAACAGAACCTTATAAAAGGCATATTAAGATGAATACCCAATTTTTAGATTTTGAACAACCCATTGCCGAGCTTGAGGCAAAAATTGATGAATTACGTATGGTCAATACCGATACCGACATCAATTTGAGTGAGGAAATTGGCCGTCTTGAAACGAAATCTCATCGTTTAATTCGGGATATATTTGGCAAGCTAACTCCTTGGCAGGTAACGCAATTAGCGCGTCATCCAGCGCGTCCACACACGATGGACTATATCACACGTATTTTTACTGAATTTGATGAGTTATTTGGCGATCGCATGACATCAGCAGGGTCTTCTATTATAACAGGGCTTGCTCGGTTAGATAATATACCTGTTGTGGTAATAGGACATGAGAAAGGCCGGAAAACCAATGAGAAAATTGAACGAAATTTTGGTATGCCTCACCCTGAGGATTATCGTAAAGCATTGCGTATGATGAAATTAGCCGAACGTTTTAAGTTGCCTATTATTACGTTAATTGATACCCCAGGTGCTTATCCTGGGATTGGTGCTGAGGAGCGCAATCAGAGTGAAGCGATTGCGCGTAATTTATTTGAATTATCTCGCTTAAAAACACCCGTTATCTGTACTGTTATTGGAGAAGGCGGATCGGGTGGCGCGCTTGCAATTGGCGTGGGTGATCGTGTTTTGATGTTGCAATACGCTATTTACTCCGTGATTTCTCCAGAGGGGTGTGCTTCCATTTTGTGGAAAAGTGCAGAAAAAGCGAAAGATGCAGCAGAAGCAATGCATTTAACAGCTGATCGCATTATGAAGCTTAAATTGATCGATGGCATTGTGCCTGAGCCTTTAGGTGGCGCACATCGTGATTATGATGTTGTTGCGCAAACACTCAAAGCAATCCTTCTCCAGCAATTACATCAGTTGCAATCACTGTCAATGAATACGTTATTAAATGAACGTTATAAACGATTGATGTCCTATGGTGTGAGTGCGTAAGTGAGAATAACGTGCCGCTTAACACATTAAAACGTTTTTTCGAGCAATATGGCAATGCGTATACTTATTGGATAGCCTACAGTGGCGGTATGGATTCACATGTTTTATTGTCGCTTGCCAGTATGTTGCGCTCAACTCACCTGATTTCGTTGCGTGCTATTTATATTAATCATCAACTACATCCCGATGCATCGCGTTGGGGTGAGCATTGCCAATTAGTGTGTGACAATTTAAACATTCCATTGACGATAAAAAATATTGATCTTGATTTAACAGCAGGGGAGAGCATAGAAGCGTTAGCACGAGAAAAACGCTATGCTGTTTTTGTTAATTTGCTTGCTAAAGATGATATACTCTTGACAGCACATCATCAGAATGATCAAGCAGAAACAGTCTTAATACAATTATTGCGTGGTGCAGGTCCTAAAGGGTTAGCAGCCATGCCATTCATTAAATCATTTGGTTCTGGTCAGCATGCAAGACCTTTGCTGCATCTTTCGCGTGACGTATTACACCAATATGCAATCTCTCATCATTTAAAGTGGATTGAAGATCCGTCGAATCTTGATCAACGATTTGTGCGTAATTTTGTTCGTCATGAGATCATGCCGAAATTAATTGCTTATACTAAAGGCAGCTTGTCTACCATTGTTCGTTCCGCTGCACATTGTGCAGAAACAGACGCATTATTAAATTCATTTGCATCTTCATTGTTGAACACGGTAAAAGGATCTCTGCCAGAGACACTTTCAGTCAGCAGAATATTAATGTTGGATGATGCAACAGAACGGCTGATTTTGCGCTCATTTATTCATTCACTCGGATTGCAGGTACCTGATGCAAAGAAACTTGAAGTCATACAGCGTGAAATATTGCGCGCAAGAGGTGATCGTAATCCAGTATTATGTTGGCGCGGTGTAGTGATACGTCGCTATCGCGATGATCTTTATGTCCTGCCAGCATCTGATAGATCTAATTCATTGAAAGATAGTGAGTGGTATTTAAAAGAACCTTTGTGGATACAGGGTGTTGGCAGGTTGTTAATACGAGCCAGCCTTGGCAAAGGCTTTGCTTTAGCCATTGATCGTGTTCAAATTCGTTTTCGACAAGGCGGAGAGAAATTATATTTAAAAAATCGCGGACATCGCACGTTAAAAAATCTTTTTCAAGAGTGGGGCATTCCGCCGTGGGAACGAGATCGCACGCCGATATTTTTTTTGAACGGTCAATGTATTGGCGTGCTTGGTTATGGATTGGATGAAAAATATTTAGTAAAAGCAAATGAGGTTGGGCAGGAGCCTTATTTAGAACCAGTCCGGATTACAAGAAATTGAATAGAGGCTTGACTGTGCGGTATAAATTATTTGTGCTCATCCATTTTGCAATGATGGTGGTGTCCAGAACGTGTGCACAGGTATTTCATTAGTGCGCCAAATGCAAGAATGGGCAGCGTCATATCAAAGAAATCACGGAACATAATTAAACGAATTAACATATCTCGTGGCAAAACAACTGCCAGGACGCCTATTGTTAAGGCAATCAGGACAATGGCTGTTACAAAAATGCGCATACACATGTTGGGTCTCCTTGTAAGTTAGCTGTCATCTCCGCCCCCATTCAAAAACATAACGGGGTATAACGACGGTAGATATCCATCGTTGCAGTGTGTAAGGTGAACCAGTAAAAGACTAGCAGGTTTTATATTGTTTGTCATTAGAGAGAGATGTTATCATCCTGTCCATGACGCAATATATTTTTATTACAGGCGGGGTTGTCTCTTCTCTCGGTAAGGGTGTGGCCGCTGCTTCTCTGGCCGCCATTCTTGAAGCGCGTGGTTTAGCTGTGACGCTTCTAAAATTAGATCCCTACATCAATGTTGATCCAGGGACAATGAATCCCCTCCAACATGGCGAAGTTTTTGTAACGGAAGATGGCGCAGAAACAGACCTTGATTTAGGTCATTATGAGCGTTATGTGCGCGTTAAGATGTCTAAAGCAAACAATTTTACGACAGGTCGTGTTTATGCCAATGTGATACGAAAAGAGCGTAAAGGCGACTATTTGGGTGGGACAGTACAGGTTATTCCACATGTCACAGATGAAATCAAACGTGCCATTATAGAAGGTTCGGGGACGGTTGATGTTGCATTAATAGAAATTGGTGGAACAGTCGGCGATATTGAGTCGTTACCTTTCTTAGAAGCGATTAGACAAATGCGTATGGAGTTGGGTCGTCAAAATACGTTATTTATTCATCTAACATTATTGCCCTATCTGACCACAGCAGGTGAAGTAAAAACAAAACCCACTCAGCATTCAGTGAAAGAATTACGTTCAATTGGTATTCAACCTGATATTTTATTATGTCGCAGCGATCGTCCGATCTCAGATCATGCTCGCTCAAAGATTGCTCTCTTTACTAATGTTGAAAAAGAGGCCGTGATTCCAATCGTAGATGTCGATTTTATTTACCAATTACCCATGGCGCTGCATGATCAGGGACTAGATGGCATTGTCATACATCATTTCGGTTTGTCTACAAAACCCGCTGACCTGACTGAATGGGAAAAAGTAGTGGAAGCTTATCGACATCCTGATGGCGCAGTGACGATTGCGATGGTTGGCAAGTATACGGATTTAACTGACTCCTTTAAATCGCTTTCAGAAGCATTACAACATGCGGGTATTCAAACGCGCACGCGCATTCATATTGAATATATTGACGCTGAAATTTTGGAAGAACAGAAAGCGGAAATTTTACTTGCGGGTGTAGATGCTATTTTAGTGCCAGGCGGTTTTGGTAAGCGTGGCATAGAAGGCAAAATCAAGGCTGCGCAATATGCTCGAGAAAAGAATGTACCCTATTTAGGTATTTGCTTAGGAATGCAGATCGCAGTGATTGAATATGCAAGACATATTGCGCATATGCAAGATGCAAATAGCACAGAATTTAATCCACAAACGACTCATCCTGTGATTGCATTGGTGGCTGAGTGGATCAATCAAATGGGTGAGCGTGAATTACGTGATGAACGCTCAGATATTGGCGGGACAATGCGTTTGGGCGGACAACACTGTCAGTTGGTTGCAGGTAGTTTAGTGCGTCAAATATATAACAAAGAAACGATTATAGAACGCCACCGTCATCGATATGAAGTGAATAATCATCTGTTGCCTGACCTTGAAAAAGCTGGATTAAAAGTATCAGGTTGGTCAGTAGGCGGACATTTGGTTGAGTTAATTGAATTACCTTCGCATCTTTGGTTTGTGGGGTGTCAATTTCATCCTGAGTTTACATCCACACCGCGAGATGGACACCCTTTATTTGCACATTTTATTCGTGCTGCCCGCATGTATCATCAACATAAAGTGACTGCTTGCGGGGAAGTTGCAAAATGAAATTATGTGGGTTCGATGTGGGTATTGGAAGACCATTTTTTTTGATTGCAGGTCCTTGTGTTATCGAGAGTGAACAATTTGCAATTGATACAGCAGGTGCATTAAAAGAAATAACAACAGCCTTAGCGATTCCTTTTATTTATAAATCCTCTTACGATAAAGCAAATCGAACCTCAGGTAGCAGCTTTCGTGGCCTTGGTTTAGAGAAAGGTTTAAAAATCTTAGAAGTCGTCAAGCAAAAAATAGGCGTACCTGTTTTAACGGATGTTCATGAGCAAACGCCGATTGAAGAAGTTGCGAGTGTGGTTGATGTGATGCAGACACCTGCGTTTTTATGCAGGCAAACGGATTTTATTCATCGGGTCGCGCAACCAGGCATTCCCGTTAATCTTAAGAAAGGTCAGTTTCTCTCGCCTTGGGAAATGAAGCATGTGGTTGAAAAAGCACGTGAGACAGGTAATCAGCACATCATGGTTTGTGAGCGCGGTACGTCATTTGGCTACAATAATTTAATTTCAGATATGCGTTCGCTTGTTGTGATGCGCGAAACAAAATGCCCCGTTGTATTTGATGCAACCCATTCTGTGCAATTACCAGGCGGGGGAGGGAGCACTTCGTCAGGTCAAAGACAATTTGTGCCTGTGCTAGCACGCGCTGCAATGGCTGTAGGCATCGCAGGCCTTTTCATGGAAACACATCCCAATCCCGATCAAGCACCCTCAGATGGTCCTAACATGTGGCCGCTTCATGCATTGCGTGATTTGCTCGTGGCATTAAAAGCAATTGATGTGGTTGTAAAGCAACACCCATTTGCTGAAGATGAGAAGGGGCGCTAGCCCGGATATTTCATCATATCGCGCAACGAGTGTAACAAAATCATTGCAAAAAAAGTTTAATTGTGTTAATTTTAATCAAATTATTAACGATACTTTAATACTATGTATGTTACGCACCAATACTACACTTATTTTTAGCGAATGCGGTCAAGATCCGCTCGGTTT
>MGYE01000013.1 GCA_001801625.1 Gammaproteobacteria bacterium RIFCSPHIGHO2_12_FULL_42_10 | reverse complement strand
TGCATTGTTTACGCTAGATGGATCTAGCGATTTTTTTAACAGTTCCACCGTCTTTTGAATACTTTCCTGTAAGCTCTCCATCGTATCGTCTTTTGCTACACTAATTTTTTGCAAGAACAGATGATAGAGTTTTGAAAGATCAGCAGCGTCACTTAATTCATCGATTTTGAGTGCTTGAAGTGTTAAAATTTCATCTAATGGACATGGCGTATTTTTTGTTAAAGTATGTTTGATTAAAATACGCATCACTGATTGAAATGCATGCGGAGATAGCTGAATAGTATAAGGTATGAATCGATTGAGCGCGCTGATTGTTTTTTTAAAGTCTTGATCGATGATAGGCGATGTGAGGCTTGTGATCGTTTCATAAACGACAGATATTGTTTGAGTAATCGGTGGTGCTGATTGCTGATTTAATAGCGAGATAAACGAGAAATGTACTGTAAGTGGTAAGAGATGCCAGTGTTTTTCAAATAGTAAAGTAAGTGATGTGAAGTATTTTTCAGATTCATTGTGAATGCTGACTAAGTCATTAATAAAGTGATTTAATTCATTAATTACTTTGCCGTATTCTGAAAGCAAAGTATCCGCTGTTTGATTGGCTGGAAATCTCTTTTCTAAAGAATCAACAAAAGCGAGAGTGAGTGGATGCGTTTCCGCGATGCCAAGCTCTAATAATTTTTTGGAGAATAGTTCCTGGACACTTTTGACTAAGACGGGTTGGATAATTGGAGAGAGTTTTTTTGTTTCCCCAAATCTTTTAATGGACGCAAAAGAAAAAGGAGCGTCTGAAATAGTGGCTGGATCGGGACTGTAAGCAGTAAGTATGATGCCTACAAAAGGGTTTTCAACCAATTTACCTAAATTAAGTTCGAGCTCGCGCAATTCTACGCCAATTTCCTGCAAAGCTTGTTCGCTAGGTTCAGTAGTTTTGATCTTTTTCAGTAAGTCATTCCAGTTATTTGCTAAGTGACGAATCTCTTCTGTCAATGGAACGTCTGATGGGATCTGTGAAAGCTCTGCTTCTGTTACAGCTGGAACGCTATTTTCGAATTGTTTTACGAGATTCAAGACTAAGTTCTCTGCTGTATGATGCTTAATATAAGTGCCAGGCCATTCTTTTTGTAGAAAATCAGAAATAGCGTCATCTGTTTCTAGTTGATTTGTAAAATGTTGCTGTGCATTCCCCTTAATTTTCTCTAGTGTATCTAACACCATTTGATAGGTTGGCAATTTTACTGATCGTTCAGGTTGAATAGAGCGTATCGCTTTGATGAGGGATGCATATAGCTCGATGTTTACTTCACTTAAATGCTCTAATTCTTTCGTGATAGCAAGCATTTGATCAGCAGAGATCGCATCAAGATCTGCAATGAGGCTTAAAAGGTAGATTGCGTTATTTGTTTGCTTATTATCCTGCACCTGCTCGTCATCCTGAGCGTAGCGAAGGATCTCATTCTGCCAACAAGGAGATCCTTCGCTACGCTCAGGATGACGAGCAGGTGCAGGATGACGAAATGTTTTTATTTTTTCAAAAAAAGATCGATAATCAAATGCAGGCAAAGGATTATTTTTACGATTAATCGAGCGGTCAAGCGTGTGTTCTAATATATTGTAGGCAACTTCCCCTGTTTGAGTGATATTGTCAACTAACTCCTGCATTTGTAGACTTCTTGAGATAGTAGGGGTTGCTTCAGGTGTGGCATTGTTTATATTGATTGGAAAATGATCCAATATTGTAATGAGTGTTTTTAAATCTTTTAAGGATGGTTGCAATGATTGTGGCATGCGACCCATGCTTTGATGCCATTGTATTAGATAATCTTGGTGGTATGGACTATTGATTCGCTGTTTGTCATCCTGCATTTGCCGTCTGTCATCCTGAGCGGAGCGAAGGATCTTTTCATTATCAGTAGATTCTTCGCTCTGCTCAGGATGACGGGCGATAATTTCGAGTAGTTGCGTAATCTGTTCAGTGTTATCTCCAATTTTTAATTGACGCTCCGTTGTTGATGTGAGGCCTAGTAAATGTAAGACGGCGTTGGCATGAGGATTGATTGAATCATTATTAAAAGAACGACAGACAAAATCTTGATCACTAGATGGATTAGCTAGCGTAGGCACAAAGGTTCTTCCAGCGTGCACATTCTTAAATTTTACTCTTTCCTGTAAGTAATAATGATTAGAAATAATATTGACAAGACTCCGATAAAAATACAGCGGCAATGCCATTTCCTTCAAACCCATCTGTCTAAAGAAATGTTTTTTATTTTCACCGTAAGTTCTATTAATAAAATTTTCTAATGGTATATTAAATGGGTTATATTGATCTTCTGATTGTTTAACATCTTGCTCAATATAACTAAACACAGCTCTTTTCTCGCGTTCTGCACGTTGTATTTCTTCTTGTGTAGGTGCTTCTGGTTGAAGGGTTATGGTAAAACTGGAGCAATTTAAAATACGCGCAATCAGTAATCGGTCTGCATAGTTTGATTCGTCTAGATCGATAGGAGGATAAATATCCGCCCTACCGTCTTCAACGTAAGTGATACATCCATGGATAGATTCATCGAGCATTTTTTTTAAATGAATAGGTAGCGTGTCATAGGATTCATGCGTTTTGTGGGCTTGGTTTCTATAGTATTCTTTGTTGTTACTAGAATAAAATCGACTGTAACTGTAAGAGGTTTTATCCAGTGCACTGTAAAAGATTTTATCTAGTGCTGGGTCAAATGGATTATAGTGATCCATGATTTCTCTTATTGCTGGATCTAGCTGATTATAAGCCGCATCATTTTCAAGCGCATCAATAAATTGATTAAATTTTTTATCATTTTTTATAATTATTGCCCATAGTTCAGGGGCATGTAAAGCGAAATAAGGCCAGTCTGCTATAGTAGGTGTTGCTACTAGAAATGTTGCAAATGGATCTGGCAGTGTTTTACGAAATACAAGTAGCATTCTGCCTAATTTTTTATTATCATTTCCAAGACATTGATATTTAAATTTACCTCCTGCACTAATATAACCACCACAACCAAATTGTTTGATAATTATTAATCGAATTACTTTTTGTTGCTCTAGGCTTAATGATGACTCTTTAATCTTACGTAATAATCCTCGTAACCCCTCTGATCGATTACAGGTTATTTGATGTATTTTGTCCTGCATATGATCAGTCATGGCGAAGCACCATTTTTCAGAATTACCTTTTGCAATGAGTTCGTCAGGCGAACAACGCATTTCGGGACTTACCAGTTTAAAATCTTCTCGGCTTGCGTAATAAGCACCTTCTTGTGATAAATCAAGTTCTCCAAATTCGGCGCATTGTTCTTTTTTGTCTGCTGCATGATCTAAAATAGTGAGTAGACGATCGAGCGCTATTTTCATATGCTTTGTTTTTTGTGGTGCGCGGTAGGGTAGCGTACAGTGTTCTTCGTTGATTCTTGATAAGAAGTATTGAAAGGCTTGAAAGAGATCATTAAAATTTGCTTTTCTAGTTGAAATACAATGATCGTGCGTGAGTGATTCCCACCAAATGTTTTCTACCTTTGAGAGATTGCCGAGTTCTTTGATAGTATAAAAGGCATGCGGTGTCATGTAATCACTGAAGTCATCGGTTGTGTCTAAAAAAGTATTTTTAAAATGCTGATAGCGTGTTTTATCTTTTGCTTTGAGTATTATCAGTTGATTTAAAAAAGCAATTACACTTTGTCTGCTGCTCGCACAGAGTGCTGCTGTTAAAGCTTGATAGTGCGTATGCGTAGCGAGATCTAATGAATCAAGTTCAGTTTGCCATTCGTCAGCAGATTTTGTGAGGATTTCCTCCGCAGGCAGGATGGGCGCACTCATTGTAATCAGTTCTATAAAAGCTTTTTGGCGAGCTTTTGTGTCTTCTTCAAGATGATGATCATTAGTATGATCATTCATCACGATATTGTATGCTGCCTGCATACGAGAATGATTAGCGCTTTCAGTATCTCTTAGTAAAGCATCGACGGTTCCTTTTGGAATAACATGTACTGGAGGAATGGCTATCTTTAAAGTTTCTCGCTCATCTTGTTCGAGGTCGGGAGTATTTTTATCATAATATAAGATGAGCTGATGATCGTTTTTGTATAAATGAAATCCATGCGGCAAATTATCTAAGACCAATCCATATCGAAATTCAGAAAAATGAGAAACAATATGCTGCATGGCGCTCTTATCAACGTGCGTGATTGCGCGTTCAGGATAAGTACTTGTAACAAGGCCGGCATTTACTCCTACGAGCTCATCCCAAAAAACTTCTGGTTGAATTGTCTGTAAAGAAAAGTTGGTACTCTGTACGATATAAGTTTTAATGTTTTCTTTATTAATTAAATGCCAAGTATCTTTAGGGGTGGGTTGAAAATGAGGTTTGTGAATGACACGTTTTGCTAGTTGTTCTCGACGAGCATCCAGCATCGATTGTGTTGCGTGTTGTTCTTCAGTTTGTTGTTGTTTTTGGCGAGCATGTTGCATGTGACGCTGAAAAGCAAGACCGCCACTATGTTCTTCGTGATGGCCTGTTGCAAGGTTGATTTTGGCGCGACTAATATTTTCTCGTGAAGCGCTTTCTGTTTCATCTATTTTTAATGCCCCAAAATAGCCTGCTTCTTGTAAGGCTTTTTCTCGGTAAAGACGTTTATTGCGTAAATAAATATTTAATAGTTGTGGATGATTTTGAGGTGCTTCTTCCCCGGTTTTTATTTGAATCAAGCAAGGTAGCTTTTGTTGTAATAAGCAACCACTTAACTCAGCCTCAATTTCAGGTGTGAGATTAAAAGATAAAACTGTTTTCAAGTCTTTCCCATAGTGAATTGTATTTTTTGCATCTTCTTTGCCTTGTTCCTCAAGATAAGTTTGAAGCTCTGCAGGAGAATCAAAAGATTTTGTAATATCTTTTGCAATCGGTGGACGTATTAATTTACGTTTAATTGGTTTAATCAGCACGCTTCTTTTCTGAGGCATCATTTTTTTGGGCTTGGCTTTTGGTTTTTGTTGTAACCAATCTTTAAAAGCTTGCCAAGCTATTTGACATTTCTTACCTAAAGTCTTGGATTGTCGATAAAGAAACATGGCTGTCCAGCAGAGCGATAACAAGGAAAACCAGGAAACTCCTAATGTAATAAGCAGCGCAATGAAAGGTATGCCTATTGTAATGCCAAGCGTCCATTCGAGAATTTTTTTGCTATTAATTTTCATATAGTTATAATTCTTATATTTATTATGATGTTAATTATAGCACAAGGGCGTTGTTGCGTAAATCACTGCACTAATCGTGCCCGCGCCCGTGTGCTACTCTACTCATCATCACCCACCCAACAACAGGCTGCTTCAGAAAAGACTTATCAAGAAACATTAGCAACCAATGATCCAGGGAAGCGATATGCTATATTAAGCGCTTATGTCAATGATTCAAACAATCACAACGAGAAATTCTATCAAACACTGATTCAAACCTTTGGAAAAGATAATTTTATTGTTGCACAATCTAATCCTCGTCCGCATGCGTCTTGAAAGGTTACTCTGTCTTGTGTGATCAACATGTGAATCGTTTTGCAAGTGCAGATAAATTTAGGAAAGCATTACAGACTTCACGATCGGAACATCCTTTCGCCACCCAATAAAAATCAAGCCAGTTTCTGTTTGAGAATCTGATTGAGCTGTTCTGGATTGATAGCGCCATTAGATGATTTCATCGCCTGACCCACAAAAAATCCAAACAATTTTTCTTTGCCAGCACGATAAGCTGCGACTTGTTCTGGGTGAGCCACGATTAAATCATCAACCATTTTTTCAATGGTTGCCGTATCGGTGATTTGTTTTAAACCGCGTTTTGCAATGATGGTGTCGATGTCGCCTTCTTTTTCCCATAATGCTTCTAGGACTATTTTGGCGAGTTTTCCGGAGAGGATATTGTCTGCAATATAGGAGACAAGTTTTCCAAGCTCGAGAGCAGAGACGGGGGAGGTGGTGATATCGAGGTTCGCTTTGTTGAGTGCGCCCAGTAGCTCACTAATAATCCAATTGGCAGCGAGTTTGGGTTGATTTGAGGCAGAGACTGCCGTTTCATAGAACGCGGCCATTTCTTTGCTACTCGTTAAGATGGTTGCATCGTAGGCGCTAAGACCATACTGGTCTATTAAACGTTTTAATTTTTGTTGTGGCAACTCAGGTAATGTTTGTCTGATTGACGCTATCCATTCATCCGTAATCACGAGTGGTAGTAGATCAGGGTCGGGAAAGTAGCGGTAGTCATTCGCCTCTTCTTTGGCGCGCATGGTACGTGTTTCATTTTTATCAGGATCATATAATCGTGTTTCTTGAATGATTTTGCCGCCTTCTTCAAGAAGGTTAATTTGTCGTTCAACTTCAACCTGAATAGCACGTTCTACATAACGGAAAGAATTGATGTTTTTTAGTTCTGTGCGTGTACCAAAAGCGGTTTGTCCGCGAGGTCGCACAGAGACATTAGCATCGCAACGAAAAGAGCCTTCTTGCATATTGCCATCGCAAATATCAAGGTACCGTACGAGTGTATGAATGGCTTTAAGATAAGCAACCGCTTCTTTTGATGAACGCATTTCTGGTTCTGAAACAATCTCTAAAAGTGGGATGCCTGCACGATTTAAATCAATGCCCGTTTGGGCGCTCCAATTTTCATGCAGTGATTTGCCCGCATCTTCTTCTAAATGAGCGCGTGTAATGTTGATGCGTTTTGTGGTGTCTTTATCTAGCACGATGTCGATAAACCCGCGCTTAACGACAGGCAGTTCGAATTGACTGATTTGGTAGCCTTTTGGCAAATCAGGATAAAAATAATTTTTACGCGCAAAAACAGATTGATGAGGAATAGTAGCTTCTATGCCTAATCCGAATTTAATGGCCATGACGACCGCTTCAAGATTTAATACCGGCAAGACGCCTGGAAAGCCTAAGTCAATTGCGCAAGCGGTTGTATTGGGTAATTCGCCAAATTGTGTAGAAGCACCAGAAAAAATTTTGCTTTTAGTGGCGAGCTGGGCGTGCACTTCAAGACCGATCACTGTTTCCCATTCCATTTTAAAATCCCTCTGGAGAAGCTTCATGCCAGGTTGTTACTTTTTGATAGGCATGCGCAATATTTAGTAATTTTGATTCGTCAAATAAATTGCCAATCAATTGCATGCCAATGGGCAGCTGATTGATAAATCCCGCTGGAATGGAGATAGCAGGTAGTCCTGCTAAGTTAACGCTAATCGTATAGAGATCAGCAAGATACATGCTGATAGGATCATTCACTTTTTCACCGTGCTTAAATGCAGGGGTAGGCGTTGTGGGACCCAGAATGACATCGACCGTTTGAAAAGCTTTTTCAAAATCGTCCCGTATGAGACGGCGTATTTTTTGAGCCTTAAGATAATAAGCATCGTAATAACCCGCAGAGAGAACATAGGCGCCAATCATGATGCGTCTTTTGACTTCGTGACCAAACGCTTCATTGCGTGAGCGTTGGTAGAGATCTTGTAGATCACGAGGATTGTGACAGCGATAGCCGTAACGCACGCCATCGTATCGAGCAAGATTAGAAGAGCATTCTGCAGGTGCGATGACATAATAAGCAGGTCCCGCAAGCAATGTATGAGGTAGCTCTACTTCTTTGATGATGGCACCCAGCTTTTCGTATTCTTTAACTGCTTCCATAATTGTTTTGGAAACAATAGGATCCAGGTCATTACTAAAGTATTCCTTTGGGATGCCAATACGACGACCCTGAATCGAATCATTGAGTGTGGCAGCATAGTTGGGGACGGTGCGATCGACGCTAGTGGAGTCTCGCTCATCAAATCCCGCCATGGCCTCTAATAACAGCGCGCAATCTTCGGCTGTTTTTGCAATGGGACCGCCTTGATCAAGACTTGAGGCAAAAGCGATCATACCAAAACGAGAAACGCGTCCATAGGTTGGTTTAATGCCTGTGACACCGCAAAGCGCTGCCGGTTGACGTATGGAGCCACCCGTATCTGTGCCGGTTGCTGCGGGTACAAGACGCGCTGCAATCGCAGCAGCCGATCCACCTGATGAGCCGCCGGGGACGCAATCGGTTTGCCAGGGGTTCTTTGTGGGGCCATAGTAGCTATTTTCGGTGGATGATCCCATTGCAAATTCATCCATGTTGGTCTTGCCAATCATCACCATGCCAGCCTCTGCAAATTTTTTAATGACTGTTGCATCATAGGGCGCAATGAAGTTATCTAACATTTTAGAAGCGCAGCTTGTTTTGATGCCTGCTGTGCAAAAAATATCTTTTTGAGCAATGGGAATGCCCGTTAAAGCAGTTGCTTTGCCATCTGCACGCAATTTATCTGCTGTTTTTGCCATTTGTAAGGCATGTACTTCTGATAACGTAATAAAGCTATTTAATTGTTGATCAAATTGTTTAATTCGCTTAATAAACAATTGGGTGAGCTCAACACTTGAAATGGCTTTTGAATGAAGTGCCTGTGATAAAGCCGCAATGGTTTTTTGATGCATGATTTAAGACTCTTCAATGACTTTGGGTACTAAATAAAGCCCTGCTTCGACTGCGGGGGCAATTTGTTGAAATTGATCACGCTGATTGGTTTCGGTGACAAGATCTGGGCGTAAACGCTGCGTTAGCTCTAGCGGATGGGAAAGCGGTGTGAGATGGCTTGTATCTATCCCATCTATCGTGTCAATGAAGTGCAGAATTTGAGTGAGTTCTGGTATATAACGCGTGATGTCGTCTGCGGAAAGATCGAGTGCCGCAAGGCGTGCAATTTTTTTTATTTCTTCGACAGTTAAAGACATGGGGATTCTCTAATATTTAAGCGAGAGCTCGCATTCTACTGTGGAGGATCATTCATGTGCAAGTACGAATCACTCTGGATGACAACGTATCTAAAATAGATTAGAATTTATGCTGGTTTTGAGCGTGAATGATAGCGACTAGGGGAAGGGGGGGTAATCGGCGCATATGTTTAAAAAATTACGCGGCATGTTCTCTAATGATTTAGCGATTGATTTGGGTACAGCGAACACACTGATCTATGTTCGCAATAAGGGCATTGTTTTAAATGAGCCATCGGTTGTGGCGATTCGGCAAGGTGGGGAACATTCCGGGCAGAGGTTAGTTGTGGCGGTAGGTAGTGAAGCAAAGCTGATGTTGGGTAGAACGCCTGGTAATATCACTGCTATTCGTCCCATGAAAGATGGTGTCATCGCAGATTTTCGCGTCACTGAGCGCATGTTGATGAGTTTTATTCATAAGGTGCATGAAAATCGATTTTTACGTCCCAGTCCGCGCGTGCTAATATCCGTGCCTTGTGGCTCAACGCAAGTAGAACGTCGTGCTATTCGTGAATCTGCTATCAGTGCTGGTGCGCGCGAAGTGTTCTTGCTGGAAGAGCCGATGGCAGCTGCGATGGGTGCGGGGCTTCCTGTTGAGGAAGCGCGTGGCTCGATGGTTGTCGATATTGGTGGCGGCACAACAGAAGTTGCGATCATCTCATTAAATGGCATTGTGTATTCCGCCTCAGTTCGTATTGGCGGCGATCGTTTTGATGAAGCGATCGTGAATTATGTGCGGCGTAATTATAGTATTTTGATTGGAGAAGCGACTGCAGAGCGCATCAAACATGAAATTGGTTTAGCCTATCCTGCAAATCAAATGTTGCAGATGGAAGTGCGGGGTAGGAATTTAACAGAAGGCATTCCTCGCAGTATCACCATTAGCAGTAATGAGATTCTTGAAGCTTTACAAGAACCGCTCTCTGGTATATTGGGGGCGGTACGTGCTGCGTTAGAACAAGCGCCACCAGAATTGGCATCCGATATCGCA
>MGYE01000012.1 GCA_001801625.1 Gammaproteobacteria bacterium RIFCSPHIGHO2_12_FULL_42_10 | reverse complement strand
TGCCGTAATAGTTGTTGTTGATGGGGGAGAAGGTGGCGGTGGTGGTGGAGCGACTGTTGACACAGTTCCAAAAGGCAGCTTGCCTGCCAGAATCTCGCCTATCGTCGCAGCATTAGCATAACCTGTCGGTAAAGAAATGCTGACCTGAAATACGATACCTGCCGGTATCGGTGGTACATTTCCCGGATTAGCTGGATTCGGTCTAGCCGAAAAAAAAGTTCCAAAAGAACTGGGGATTTGTCCGAGTACCGCCGTCATTGGCAAATACCCAGCGGATTGCATCGTGCTAATATCAGCAGGCCATGCGTTGTTATTCACATAGTAAGATAATCCGGCATTCAATATCTGTTGCATTTGCGCACTGGTCCGGTCAATGGTGAGAGCCCGGGTACGCGTATTCATATATCCAATACTCAGCACAATCATGGTGCTGATAATCGCCATAACCAGCAGCATTTCGATTAATGTAAAACCAACCATTTTCATCAGACGCAAACTTCTCATATCATTCACCTTTAATTACCGCACAGAAAAGTCTGTTGCGGATATGGAGTAGCTCCAGCTAATACATTCGACGGCATGGTTCTATAACTCTCATTAAATTGCTTAGTGGTAGCATTTGTCATCCATAAATTTGAGTTGGCTTCAGGAGATGCAAACGACGGCAATCTTTCCCAGACAAGATAATTTGCTGCAGCGGGTGCTGGGTTACATGGTAGCACTCCACTACCGGAGATGGCTGACACACAATCGGCGCGTAATGAGTTTTGATAACTTGCCGCCATAGAGGGATCTCTAACTTCGACAGCAACTTGTATGCGCCACATGATAATTTGCCCCAATCTTACGACTGCTCCGGTCGATGTAGTAACTGTTCTATCCGGAATTGGTGTGACCTGGTTGAACTGAACCATATACCCATTATTTGCTCCCGCCTCATTCACAATTGGATTTGGCGGCAAAACAGCTGTTAAATATCCAGCGGCTCTTAGTGCCGCTACGGTAATTATAAAAGGATTTGATGGTGGAGGTGCATGCGCTGGATCAAGTGTTCCTGCTGTTCCTACCACTTGGCCAGTGGTTGCATCGACTTGCACACGACAGTTTGCCTGATAATAACGAGCAGCTGCATCCATAATCTGGTCTACGTTATAGTTGACTTGTTGTACATCCGAATCTCTCTTCATCATTTGATACTGCTTCATTACCATCAGCGTGAGACTCGTAGCGATTGCAATGACCAGCATCACTTCAATAAGTGTTACACCTTGCATTCGGCTGCTATCACTTCGTTTCATGCACTAAGCCTCGTTTCAGCTAGCCTGCCATTGACATGCCTGTCAGGAACATACCTCGAATAATCATAATAATCAGGTAACCGCCTATAATCATCAAAACCATGCCTATGGCTTTAGAGATTGTTTTTAATGCCTGAGTAGCTTCTGCCGTACCACGCACGCCCATTCTAACCAGACCGTGCTCAAATCCTTTAACTTCTGCCATGACGCGCAAACGCATCAAATTGGAATGCTCAATTAATCCGGTATCCAATACATCAGCGATATTGGATTTACCTTTGCTAAGCAGATTTTCCATGCGCGCCAAGTGCCAGGCTACATAAGGATTAGCCTGATATTGCATGACTGTAATGGCAGATTTAAAAACTACACCGTTTGCAACCAGCAAGCCTAATGTTTCAAGTAAACGTGCGGAGACCAATTTTCGGTATAGTGTAAACGGTGGATATTGATCTAGCGTGGCTCGCATTTCGCCAGTAAAATTTGTTAGCATTCTTCGCATAGCGATAACGAAGGCTATTACAAATAAAATAGCAGCCCACCACCATGTCTTGATCATATATGCCAAATTAAGTAATGATTGTCCTGCTTCAGGCCATTGATCAGGGGGTTTGATCAGTTTGAATTGCTCGAACACGGAACCTTCCAGATAGATGATCATTCCGCATCCCATGAGAACTACGATTGATGGGTAAGCAATAGCACCTGCAAACGCGCCGAATGCCATACCTTGTTGTGCCAGCATGTTAATTGCTGATTTCATGGTCTCAGCCATAGCACCGCCGGCTTCACCAACGCGAATAATTTCAACGACATTTGGCGTAAACCATTCTTTCATGCCTTCTGCCAAAGGCTGGCCTTCAGAAATTTTATTTGTCAGTGTGAGTGATACTTCGCGTGTAACACCGGTTGTTACCTGCGCCATCATTTCAACAGCGCGGTTTGCAGGGATACCATCATTAATTAACAGATATAAATCTTCAAGGAAAGCGAGTTGTTTCTTTTTATTAAAATTTATGCGCTTTAAAGTATTCCCTAATTTCGAGAATTGTTCTTTCGCTTCGAATACAAAGTCATCAAACATTTCCATATATACCTGCCGTCTTAAAATTAAGTGTATTTAAAGACTCTGGATTGTGTTGCCGGATTAATTGGTCCTACCACTTTCTCCGCGTCAAAAGGATCGCAAATTCCTGATTGAATCAAATCAACCGCGCGATCTCTAAAATCCTGCCAGCCGTTTGCCTTAAGATGTTTTTCCCATCCTAGCGTATCGCATTTCTGGATAAATTGTCTGCCTTCTTCATCGACCCAAATCACTTCGGCAACGACAACGCGGCCGCCGACGCTGGTATGATGACACTTGACGCAACCTTTACCGCGTGCTTTTGCCCTATCCAAAACTTCCTTGCCAAGCACCGTTTCCCAGTCACTCATATATTTTTTGTGCGGCTCAGAGTCGCGCAATGGTATACAACAACCCTCGCAAACTTTTGCAATCAAGCGTTGACAAAGCAGACAGCGCAACACACTACTGTCGCTTAACAAGACTGGAGAAATTCCCATATCAACCAGACGTGTCACGATAGCTGTGGCGCGATTAGTATGCAGTGTAGTTAACACAAGGTGACCTGTTATAGATGCGCGCACCATCACATTCGCCGTATCTTCATCACGCATTTCACCGAGAATAATGACATCAGGATCCATACGTAAAGAAGCGCGCCCCATGCTGGCAAAACTACGGTCTGCTTTTTCGGTGTTGACGGGAACTTGAGTCGCCTGTTCCACAATTTTTTCAACCGGGTCTTCGATAGAATATAATTTGGCAGTCGGTTCTACCATTTCCATACAACTGGCAAGCGTTGTCGTCTTACCAGAACCTGTGGGCCCGGCAACGATAATTGCGCCAAACGGCAATCTCATTGCCATTTTAATCAATGCGATTTGTTTATCTGTATAACCAAGCTGGTCCAGTGTTTTGGTATGCTCTTCGCCGGTGGCAAGAATACGCATGACCATGTCAAATCCACCATGTGCTGGCACACTCGCTAAACGCAAGCGAATATCTTTGCCGTGAATTCTAAGTGGCATGGATGCATCTTGTGGAATCAGGGGATTGAAGTGTGAAGTCGCGTGATCAGTTTCTTTATTAAATGCCACTGAAGCAATTTCGCGGCCGAGTCTTTCAGACCATTCGGCAAATACACGTAATTCGCCGTGCTGACGCATACGTATACGTGTGAATGTAACTCTTACCTGAATATGAATATCGCTGACATTTTGTTTGACAGCTTCCATGACCAGATCGCGCAAATGTTTTTGCTGGTCACTAAAGGAAATATTGGTTTCACCTTTATGCTTTTTATTTTCTTCTTGATCCTCAGCACTCGCGAACACCAAGCCTATCATGGCATTGGTTGCAGCAAAAACCTGACCAGGATGAATACCCTTGCTTAACATTAAGGATTTGCAATTTTGTACGGCACGGGAAGTTGGTTCGGAAGAAAGAATGGCAGCGCTACGCAAAACCACAATTGTTTTTTGGTCTTTGCACCAATTAAGCATTTCTTCCATGATCCTGTCTTTAGGATCAACATCAGCCGGGCTCATCACTACTTTGGTTTTAGTAGCGGCAGCATATTGTTCAAGTAATGCCATTTCTTCTTTCGATCCCTCTTCCGGCTTGATAGTCACTTCTGCCATGCTAACCTCGCAACAATGGTTAATCGCAAGACAATCGTTTTTCTAATATATTCACTATATATGATATATATATTATAGAACGTTTAGCGCCTAAAAGCAGATCAAAGTAAGTCGAGCCGGTCAGAAAAATTGTTTATATGTCAAGATTGTTGACTTCTAATGCATTAGTTTCAATGAATTGCCGGCGTGGTTCGACTTCATCACCCATCAGGGTAGTGAATATTTGATCAGCAGCAACGGCATCTTCAATCCTGACCTGCATTAAGCAACGTTGGCTTGGATCCATGGTTGTTTCCCAAAGTTGATCGGGGTTCATTTCACCCAAACCTTTATATCGTTGAATTGACTGGCCCTTTTTAGCTTCCGAGATCAGCCATTGCATAGCCTGGTCAAATGACTGGATGTTGTGTTTCTTGTTATCCCGTTCGACGTAGGCATCCGCTTTCAATTTTGACTTTAACTTGGTGCCAAATTCTGTCATTTTGCGATAATCTGGCGATAAAAATAAATCCTTATTTATCAATATGGTATGTAATACGCCATGGCTAGTCATATTTACCTTGGGCATCCACCAATTACGTTCCGCATCATGCGCCAATTCAATTTCGAAATAGGCGTGCATGCTGTTGCTGACATTTAAACCATCCTGAACCTGTTTAACTATCTTCTCCATTTCGTCTTTTTGGCTTAAATTTGCATCATTAATAGTAGGCGCATAAACCAATGCTTCCAGAAAATCTTTGGGATAGCGTTTTGAATAACGTTTGACACTGGTCTTGACGGCATTATATTCGTTTACCAGTTGCATCAAGGCTTCGCCTGACAATTGTGTGCCGTCGCCATGATTTAATACGACATTATCCAATGCTGACTGGGTCAGCATATCATCCAGAGCCTGCTCATCTTTCACGTAACGTTCTTTCTTGTTTTTCGTGACTTTATATAACGGTGGTTGAGCGATATAGATATTGCCTCGTTCAATCAATTCCGGCATTTGTCTAAAGAAAAACGTTAGCAATAACGTGCGAATATGCGAACCGTCGACGTCGGCGTCAGTCATAATGATAATGCTGTGATAGCGTAGTTTATCCGGGGAGTATTCATCGCGCCCAATTCCGCAACCAAGAGCAGTAATCAGCGTACCGACTTCGACAGATGATAACATCTTGTCAAACCGGGCTTTTTCCACATTCAAAATCTTACCTTTCAGCGGTAATACAGCCTGATGCTTGCGATCACGAGCTTGCTTGGCGGATCCACCTGCCGAATCGCCCTCTACCAGGAATAATTCGGATTTTGCTGGATCTTCTTCCTGGCAATCTGCCAGTTTCCCCGGCAAACCTGCGACATCTAATGCGCTTTTACGGCGTGTTAATTCACGTGCCTTGCGTGCTGCTTCGCGTGCACGAGCTGCATCAAGCACTTTTGAAACAATTGACTTTGCATCCAGAGGATTTTCCATTAAGAATTCTTGCAACTTCTCATTCATTAAGGATTCGACAACGGCTTTCACTTCTGAAGAAATAAGTTTGTCTTTGGTTTGCGCTGAAAACTTCGGTCCTGGCATTTTTACCGATAAAACAGCTGTGAGACCTTCACGGAAATCATCGCCAGATGTGGCTACCTTTTCTTTCTTGGAATATTCATTTTCAATATAGCTGTTTAGAACGCGCGTCAACGCACTACGGAATCCTGCAACGTGGGTACCACCATCACGCTGGGGAATATTATTGGTGTAACAAAAGAGTTTTTCTTGATAGCTATCATTCCATTGCATGGCAATTTCAACAACGATGCGTTCTTTTTCGCAGGTAAAGTAAAAAATTTTGGAATGAATTGGTGTTTTATTGCGGTTTAGATCTTCTACAAAACCTTTCAAACCACCGTGGTATTCAAAAGTATCGCTACCACCTGAACGTTCATCATTCAGAAAAATACGTATCGAGGTATTTAAAAATGCTAATTCTCTCAAGCGCTTGGCTAATATATCGTAATGGAATTGAATGTTTTTGAAAGTTTCAGCGCTAGGTTTAAAGCGAACTTCAGTGCCTTTCTCAGTGGTTTCGCCAATTTCAGCGATAGGGGCTGCTGGTTCACCGTGGTGATAATATTGTTCGTATACTTTACCGTTAATTCTTACTACCAAATGCAGTTCTTCTGACAAGGCATTAACAACTGACACACCAACACCGTGTAACCCGCCAGATATTTTATAAGAATCGTTATCAAATTTACCGCCAGAATGCAGCACGGTCATAATCACTTCTGCAGCAGACTTCCCTTCTTCAGGATGCATATCGACTGGAATGCCGCGACCATTGTCTTTTACCGTAACGGATTCATCGCTATGAATAGTAACCCAAATAGTATCGCAATAACCTGCCAGCGCTTCATCGATTGAATTATCTACCAACTCAAACACCATATGGTGCAACCCAGTGCCATCTTCTGTGTCGCCAATATACATTCCGGGACGTTTCCGGACTGCATCCAGGCCTTTTAACACCTTGATTGAATGGGAATCGTAGTTTTCCGCTGCCTTGATTGTCACTTTTATCACTCCTAATGAGTTTATTGCACCATAGTCTCAGTCAACTCAACAACAACACCATGTTCCACGTGAAACACCTTGGTAGGAACATTGATTTTATCGCTAATCAATTCACAAATCGCCTCTTTCTCGATGGCTGTAATAAAGATTTGCGTTTTTTGCATAGCTAATAGCGAAACCAGATTTGTCCTGCTTAGTAAATCCAGCTCAGACGGCAAGTCATCAACAAGGTAAATTAAGCCTGTTTTTTCCTGCTCTGCCAGCATAACTCCCTGGGCGAGTATCATAGCACAGATCAACAGCTTTTGCTGTCCTCTTGACAAAATATGCCTCAAAGCGTGCCCTTCTGATACCAAATCGAAATCCGCTCGATGGGGCCCGGATTGAGTATATCCAATGCGATAATCTTCAGAGATAGCCGCCAACAAAGTGGACGCGTAATCACTATCTTCTGACCACCCAGATTGATATTCGATTTCGAGGTTCGTTAAAGATAATAATAACTGCGTAAAATGGCGAAGACGGGGCAATAATTGCAAAATATACGACTTTCTCATCTGATCCAGTTCTAAACCCAGCCTGATCAGTTCATTAGTCCAGGTTTCAAGCTCTTTGCGAGGGCGTTTATCACGCAAAATGACATTGCGCTGTTTGAGAACACGCTCGTAATTGCGCCAACACGTGATAAATTCAGGATATTGATAAAAAAGCCCCCAATCCAGAAATTTTCTACGAAAAACAGGCCCTGCTTCCAATAGTTGATGGGACTGAGAGTTGATAATGCGGATGGGAAGATATTGTGCAAACTGCGCCATGCTAGAGGCATCTTTTTCATCGATACGCAGACGAGTGGCACCTGTGAGTTCACGCTCAGCCCCTAGTGGTACCATGCGTTCTAGATCTGTAAGAACTTGACTAAACAAAGAAAATTTTTCGGCGTCGTAATTAATCATGCGATTCGCGAGGGAACTACGAAATGATTTACCGTGCCCCAAATAAAATATCGCTTCCAGTAAACTGGTTTTGCCGCTGCCATTATCGCCCGAAATAATATTGAGACCCTGTGGTGTTGGGTCCATATGTACAGATTTCAGGTTCCGAAAATCGCTAATACGTAAAGAAGTGATTGTCATACTATCCAGTATTCGCTACAACCGCATCGGCATCACCACATATAAACTTTCATCATCTTCTGCCGGTTTAATTAAAACCCCATTATTCGGGTCAGTAAATGCACAATAAATGGAACTTGATGTTATAGATGAGACAACATCCAGCAAATAGGCCACATTAAAACCGATTTCCATTTTACTGCCATTATATGTCAGTGGCAGATCTTCTTCTGCATGTTCTTGATCAGAGTTATTCGCTGAAATAGTCAGCTTGTCCTGCTCTAACTGGAAGCGCACACCACGGAATTTCTCATGCGACAAAATAGATGCCCGGGTTAATGCCTGCTTGATAGCATCTCGTTCAGCCACAGCAACCGTCGTTCCGGCAGGAATCAGGCGCCTATAGTCTGGGTATTGAGCATTTATTAGTTTTGTGGTGAATATATAATCATCTGTAACTATCTGAAAACGGCTTTCTCCAGCACTGATGGCAGCATCGTGGTCGCCATCACTATTTAATAAGCGGATTAACTCCAGCACACTCTTGCGCGGCAAGATTAGCTTTGCTTCAGCATCACCTATCCTGTCGTCCTGAATCGTTGTTAATGCTAAACGATGGCCGTCAGCTGCCACACATTTAATGGAACGCTGACCAATATCAAGAAAACTGCCATTCAGATAATGACGGACATCTTGCTGCCCCATGGCGAAATACGTTTTAGTCAGCAAGCCTTTTAACTGGCTTTGCTGGATAGAAAACTTAACCGGATATTCTCCCTGCTCAAGACTGGGAAAATCTTGCGCCGGTAAAGTATTTAAACGAAACGAACTGCCGCCAGCACTCACCACCAGATTATTTTTTTCTATCGTTAAACGGAGATCCGATGCATCCGGCAACGTGCGACAAATATCAAAAAGTTTGCGCGCTGAAACTGTTGTTGTACCTTCAGCATTCATCTTTTGTATCGGCACAAAACCAATTAATTCAATTTCAAGATCCGTGCCAGTTAATAAAAGTCTGTCATTTTTAATTGTCAGCAAAACATTGGAAAGAATAGGGAGCGTTTGTTTTTTCTCAACAACACCGCTAACCGCTTGCAACGGCTTCAGTAAAGCTTCGCGTTGAACAATGATATCCATGGCCGTGATCTCTTCTTACGTAGTTAATATTCGCAGTAAATTTGTATAATCTTCTTCGATATCTGCATCGGATTGCCGCAACACATTAATATTACGACAAGCATGCAACACCGTCGTGTGATCACGACCGCCAAATGCATCGCCAATTTCCGGCAAGCTGTGATTCGTCAGTTCTTTAGCAAGCGCCATCGCAGTTTGCCGTGGCCGCGCAACAGAACGATTACGACGCTTGGAGAGCAGATCAGCAACTTTAATTTTGTAATATTCCGCCACCGTACGCTGAATATTTTCTATGGTCACTAATTTATCTTGCAGCGCCAGTAAATCACGCAGCGCTTCTTTGACAAAATCCAGTGTAATCGCTTTACCGGTAAAATGTGCATTGGCTATAATACGTTTTAACGCACCTTCCAGTTCACGCACGTTGGAACGAATACGTTTCGCAACAAAAAACGCAACTTCATAAGGCAGAACAATATTCGTGTTCTCAGCCTTACTCATCAAAATGGCAACGCGTGTTTCAAGCTCTGGCGGCTCAACCGATACGGTGAGTCCCCAGCCAAAACGTGATTTCAGACGTTCTTCCACGCCATTAATTTCTTTGGGATAACGATCACACGTCAAAATAACTTGCTGCTGACTTTCCAGCAGCGAATTAAACGTATGAAAAAATTCTTCTTGTGAACGATCTTTGCCAGCAAAAAATTGAATATCATCGATTAGTAGCGCATCAACAGTGCGGTAATAACGTTTGAAATCATTCATGGAATTAGTTTGCAGCGCTTTCACCATATCGGCAACAAATCGCTCTGAATGCAGATAAAGAACTTTTGCCTTGGGATTATTCTGGATAATCTGATTGCCAATCGCATGCAGTAAATGTGTCTTGCCAAGACCAACGCCACCGTATAAATAGAGTGGGTTATAAGCAACAGCAGGGTTTTCAGCCACCTGGAAAGATGCCGCTTTGGCTAATTGGTTAGATTTACCTTCCACAAAATTATCAAAGGTAAAATTCGGATTGAGATTGCTTTGATAAGTTGTGTCTGTATATGAAAAAGCACCTTTGCGCACCGGCATTTGCGAGGGCATAGGCTGAGTGCCTGCCACTGCCGCTTGTTGCTCAGGGCGAATGATATCTGCACGCTTGCTGCCAATCTCTACCTGTACGACTGAGGTTTCATTTCCAGAAAAACTTTTGACTAATTCATTGATACGAGACAGAAACCGCTCAACAATCCAGTCCATTACAAAACGATTAGGCGCAAACAATACCAGCTTGCCGTTTGCATGCTCAGCCTGTAAAGGTCTTATCCAGGTATTGAATTGCTGCGAAGGAAACTCCCCTTCCAGCGAAACCAGACATCTATCCCAAAGCGACACACTCACTAAAGTGATTCTCCATTAGAGGCTCGTGCAAAGCGAAGCAGAATAACAACCGTCAAACCAGATCTAATATTATTTATGTCATTTATATCATGACTAGCGAAGCGAGAGACCAGCCTGATCATGTCCGCTACGCTAAATAATGATGATTGTATCTTGTCAGTTAGTCTTCTTTACGCAACCCAAAACCGATTAGCAGGGCGAGCACACCAATAATAATGTGCAGAAT
The DNA here is from genome assembly GCA_001801625.1 of Gammaproteobacteria bacterium RIFCSPHIGHO2_12_FULL_42_10. GTDB lineage: Bacteria > Pseudomonadota > Gammaproteobacteria > DSM-16500 > DSM-16500 > Aquicella. The sequence continues at coordinate 2,507 of MGYE01000012.1, read as the reverse complement.
GTTATCTGCCGCATTCACGTGCATGATTAATAAATCGCCGTTTGACCAAAAGCCCCAGATTGCAATGACTGAATATACTAACCCAAAGAGCTGGAAAAATAATCTTGAGGCACGGTAGCTAGTCGCAGCCATGATGGCGATCACACCAGTAACCATATGGACCACATTGTGTATTGGATGTGTTGTAAAATACCCAAACAGCAATCCGTCAAGAGTGAACGTCGGCAAAAAACCAGCAACACCCGCAAAAATAAAGACAATACCAAATAAAACCGCAAAGAATCTAACCACAACAAATCCTCCCTGATTAATTTTGTTGCACAAGCCAGCATTGTGAATGAAATGAATCCGCAAATCGTGTCGCATCCGAAGTTACACCAAACGACGATTCTGAACTCACCCTTCAACAAAAATTGAATTGTTGATTATAGACGAATTCCATTGAAGCGCCAGCATAACAACGAGAACTGCCTTTCTTGTGCACGCAGATAAATCATATTATCCTCTGTGGCTTAAACAGGATTGGAAAATAATATGTCAGCTCATGAAACACCTTTGATACTGGTTGATGGTTCTTCTTATTTATATCGCGCCTTTCACGCCCTGCCAGCACTCACAAATTCAAAAAATTTTCCCACCGGCGCCATCAAAGGTCTGGTTTCCATGCTGAAAGTTTTGTTAAACACTTATCGTCCCGAATCCATCGCCGTTATCTTTGATGCCAAAGGCAAAACATTTCGCAATGAACTTTATAAAGAGTACAAGGCAACACGCAAGGAAATGCCGTCTGATTTGGCGAAACAGATTGAGCCTATCCATGAGATTATTCGCGCGATGGGTTTACCGCTGATCAGCGTCAGCGGTGTCGAAGCAGACGATGTCATCGGCACGCTGGCAAGAGAAGCCACGGAAAAAAATATTCCGGTACTCATATCAACCGGTGATAAAGATATTGCCCAACTCGTTAATCAACATATCACGCTCATTAATACCATGACCAATACCATCATGGATCCAAACGGCGTGAAAGAAAAATTTGGTGTGCATCCAGATCAGATCATCGATTATCTGACTCTGGTGGGCGACTCGTCTGACAATATTCCGGGCGTTGACAAAGTAGGGCCTAAAACAGCTGTAAAATGGCTGGATGAATACGGCACGCTAGATAATATTATTGCGCATGCCGATAAAATTTCGGGAAAAGTCGGCGAAAATCTGCGTACTGCGCTCGCGCATCTGCCTCTCACCAAAACACTGGTCACCATTAAACTCGACGTAGAACTGCCCTTCAAAATAACTGATCTACAGATAAAACCCGTAGATAAAAATGCATTAATTACTTTATACAAAGACCTGGAATTCAAAAACTGGTTGCTGGAATTATTGAAAGATGAAACCAGTGAGAACAAAGACGAACAAAAATACGCGCACTATCAAACTATCTATAATGAAAAAGATCTTGCTGCGTGTTTACAGCAAATTAAAAACGCTGATTTACTCGCTATCGATACTGAAACAACCAGTCTGAATTATATGACCGCACAACTGGTCGGCATTTCGTTATGCGCGAAAGCGGGAGCAGCATTTTATATTCCATTCGGACACAATTACGATGGCGCACCCAGCCAGCTGGGCAGGGAGCAGGTATTCACTGCCATCAAACCTATTTTTGAAAATGCTGAGATAAAGAAAGTCGGACAAAATATTAAATATGATATTGAAGTGCTGGCAGGTGTCGGTATTCATGTGCAGGGTATCGCTTTTGATACCATGCTGGAATCATACATTCTGGATAGCACCAGCAATACACGCGACATGGATTCCCTGGCACTGAAATATCTCGGCTGGCAAACCATTACATTTGAAGATGTTGCCGGCAAAGGCAGTAAACAAATTACATTTAATCTTGTCGATGTCAACAAAGCAGGCGTTTATGCTGCAGAAGATGCCGATGTAACTCTGCGACTACACCAGGAATTATGGCCACGACTGCGAAAAGAATCTGGACTGATGAGTGTTTTTGAAAAGATTGAAATGCCGCTCGTACCAGTGCTCGCGCAAATCGAACGTGAAGGCGTGTTAATTGATCCCGTCAAACTGCAGATACAAGGCAAACAATTACAGCTCCGTTTGGACGAATTGGAAAAAGAAACCTTTGCCATGTCAGGCGAAGAATTTAATTTAAATTCGCCAAAACAATTGCAAGAAGTCTTGTTTGATAAATTAAAATTGCCTGTTTTACAAAAAACACCGACTGGACAAGCATCTACTGCTGATGCGGTGTTGCAGGAACTGGCACTGGATTTCGCATTGCCGCGTCTCATCATCGAACATCGCAGTATTAGCAAACTGATATCCACGTATACCAGCAAATTGGTAGAGCAAATCAATCCAGAAACTGGCCGCGTACACACTTCCTATAATCAAACTGGCACTGCGACAGGACGATTATCTTCATCTGAGCCAAATTTACAAAATATTCCCGTGCGCACTCCCGAAGGCAGACG
>MGYE01000011.1 GCA_001801625.1 Gammaproteobacteria bacterium RIFCSPHIGHO2_12_FULL_42_10 | reverse complement strand
AAAAGTAGCATTATCTCGAAATCAGAGAAAAATTAATATGGCTCTATTTTTTTAGTCCATACTTATGGGTAATGATATGGCCGCGGGACGACGGCTTGTGGTTAATTGACGACAGGCCCTAGAAAAATGGTATCAACCCATGCATAATTGGGCTCTCATTATTTCTCAGCTACAAATTTATTTCGATGGACGATTAAATTTAGGGCTTACATGAGAAACGGGGTGACACAGTTAGATGAACACTCTCTGATATTTGCAAGACATTAAATATTTCACGTGCCAGTTTTTATCGATACCTTTCATTGGATGATTAATCAGTGCTGAATTTAGATTCATCAATCAATGCCAGTAACTGGTACAAAGATACTCATCTTCATTATGTTTTTTATTCGTCAGAACAAAAAGTCTTACATTTTTTAAAGCAGCAGATTTCACAATTGCAAAGCTTCAGTCCTAAAAAAATAGCATTTAAAGATTTTTATCAAGGTTTCGCTTGCCTGATTTTCGATACGATTAAAAAGGAATGTTTTTTAATAAGAGACCACTTTGGATTTGAACCATTTTATTACACCATCATTGACGAAACCAAGCAATTATGTTTTGGATCAACTTTACCAGATATTTTGACGCATACTATAAATCCTGTGTTGGATCAACAGCAAGTTGAGTCAATATTAACTGATATATGTATTGGTAGCCTCACCTATACCGATAAGACTTTTTATAAAAACGTGTGGCGAGTGACTCCAGGACAGATCCTAGAGCTTCGTTGCTTCCCTCACTTACAATGTCAACGATATCAGTATTGGCATTTAATACCAGGCACACCCTTGATTCATTATTCATCCGATGAGGATTATGATGCCCATTTTGCATCTTTGCTTGAGGAGGCTTGTTTTTCATGCTGTAAACAAGCCCCCGACGCCATCGCAATGGAGTTTAGCGGTGGATTGGATACTTCTGCTATTCTCACCACGTTGGATAAATTACGTGTTTCAGCGCAGCTTTTTATGCATGTGGGGGAGGTACAAGACGAGCGTTGTTATGGGGAGCAATTACTGAAAGAACTTAAAACCAACTATCCTGTTCATTATATCAATGCCGATGCATTTGATGTCGTGGCAGTTTTGAACCAATGCAAGCAATGGTTTTCGGGTGGTGCTCCCTATCTCTTTTTTATGTTCGCAGCCAATATTCATCAAGCGGTGCAATGCAGTGGTAGTAAAATTTTGCTCTCAGGTTTTGGTGGAGATGAATGCGTCTCATCTCATGCTTCCTTAAGAACGTGGGGCGCGCAAGTCAAATGTAGGACGTTATGGGAAGAATTAGATACCGCAAATCATCAGCGCTCAAACTTTAGGCAATGGGTTCAAATGTTGAAGTTAAGGTATCCTTATTTATATTACATTATACAGAAAATTAAATCCTATCGTTCGGCATTGGCGCGACAACAAGCTTCCATCCATTATAAGCCTTATAAATCACTCCAAGAACGCGAATCGGATTGGCTTACAGGCCCCTTAAGCCATCATGTCCGAATGCGCATTGAGTATAGCGCGATTGTGGCAAAGAATATGGGGTTTACATACCGTTACCCCTTGTTATATCCACCCTTAGTGGAGTTTTGTTTTGCCTTACCATCAGGGCAAAAAAGACGATTAGGGAAAAATCGTTTGCTCATGCGCCGTTATTTAACGAAACAGTTATCCTCAGGGTTATTTAATCAGCATCGAAAATGTGGCGATATTTTTCCAGGAACTATGCCAAAGTGTCAGGCGCTGTATAAAGATGGTCACCTGAATGATGAGCTTTGGGTATTGCCTTACCAAGATATTTATGATGATATTATAAAAAATAAATGGGTAACGGATGACAAATTATTTCATGTCGATTTATTGAGATATATGTTTAAGTAGGGATTAGAATGAATGACAATCAGCAATCAGGCAGGCCATTGTAATTCGTCCTTAGAAACAAGCCAAGTTGTAAAATCTCCTCCAGCCTATCAAAAACCAAAAACCACTCTTTTTCTTGAGCCACGTGATATACAAGGTGGCAGCGTAAACGTTCCTGAATCCAATAGCGGGCTACTACAATCTTAATGTAATCACCATACGAAAAAAAGGAGCCCGAGCCATGGCAAGCCATACCAAACAAAACCGAATTAAACGACATGCTTGTATTGGGTTAATTTCATTATTCAACATGAGTTTCATGCCTATATTGAGCTTCGCATCACCGTCAGTGCATGACTTGTTAGACTATGGCCCACCTGAAAACATGAGTGGACCTATGGCGGCAACTGCCACTTTTCAACAAAAAGCGAATACCAGCGGCGGCACGGACGCGTCGAGCGTTTCCAAGGTAACGTTACGTTATTTTACTTCAACCGATTGCAGTGGTTCCACAGCAGGGACTTATAACACCCCGGATGGGACATCTTATTCCATCAATACCAGCACGACCTTTGGCCTGAATTCAGTCTCTACATATGGTGTAGGTAACACACAACTTTCTCTGAACATGAGCACTATCAATTCCGTTGCGATTTTCTTAAAAAGCACGAACAACAATACCCCTCAAGCAGATTTTACAGGGTCTTGTGGCACTAACCCTAGTTTTTGTTGCGTGCGAATTGATTGCAGCAGCGGAACAGAATGCACACAAGTCGGCGGTATTGGCACGCAGAATTTCCAGTTAAAAACCACAGCAGCTATTGGTGACCCAGCAGATGGCGGGGTGATTGGTTGTATGAATGGAGAATTAAATAACTTGGTTGTACCTGCTGCTGATAATAGCACGGGAACAAAACAGTGGGGAGGCTATGGCACAACAACCAATGCCACAAGCACAACAGATGGCGCAACCAATACTAGTACGATTGTAGCTGCACTAGGCGCAGGAACAACCTATGCGGCAGGCATCTGTAACGCCTATACCACTACGGGCGGATTTACAACGGGCTGGTTTTTGCCTGCTGGCAATAATTCAGGTGCCTCAGGGCAATTAAATTGTCTATACACGAATAAAGCAGCCATTGGTGGTTTTACCATTTTCACCTACTGGAGCTCTACCGAGTCTGATGACATCAACGCGTGGTCCCAGGGCTTCTCATCCCCTGACCTCGAGAGCTTCGGCAGCAAGGACCTTTCAAACAAAGTGCGGTGCGCGCGGGCTTTTACCCCTTGAACCCTTTATCTCTTTTGTTTTAGGGTTTTATTTAAAACCGCGAAGCGGTCGCCCATTTTTTAGGTGTAAGATATGGCACTTTACACGACGTTGCCACTATATCGTGAAACGTATCAGTTGATTTTAAAGGTATTTGAATATACAAAGATTTCCACAAGGAGTACAAGTACACTTTGGGCCAGGATATGAAGCGCGATGCCTTGCATTTAATCCGCAGCATTTACCGTGCAAATAAACATAAAAATAGAGTCGAACATTTGGAGCTCATGTTACGCACCTACGTCATCCAGAGGAGCGTTCTTTGCGACGATCTCCATCTTGAAGGAAATCAAGCGCGTTGAGGGAGATCCTTCGCTTTGCTCAGGATGACGCGGTTTTGCTTTAAGGGTGGTGCGTAAGATGAGTGCGTAACATGAATTTGGAGGTGTTTTTAGATGAATTTGAATTGCTAAAATTAACCCCATATATGGACCCTACCCCTGGTTGCAAGAATTAAATTTGATTTTTAGCAAATTAGGATTGAGATGCAGGCATATATTCGGCCTCTGGTTGAGTGATATACGTTCACTCGGGCCCTGATAGTATCTGCGCTCTTTCTCCTTATCAGTTCGTCGGCCTTATAAAGCCCTTGAGGTTATCAGGTTTTGAAAGAGCTGGTCTTACCTATTTGCTATCAATTTTATTTAATCAAGCAATCTCCAGAACTTGGTTTATAAAAAACTACTACTATTTTTTTACATTTTTAAACAGACATCGGTTTACGATAACATTCACCTGTTGCCATGATTGCCCAAATAACACGGGCATTTTTGTTTGCTAACGCAACAGAAGCTTTGTTATATCCACAGCGATTTTTTTTGTCGGTTACCCAAATGCTTTTTTTATCTTTTTTCTTCTCGCAATTATTTACAACCGACCTTGCGCCGTGAATAAGTAACTTTCTAACATAGCAATCACCTCGCTTACTAATCCCAGATAATCTAATATTATTTCCACTCGAATGTTGTCGAGGAACAAGCCCAAGCCATGCCGACATTTCTCGTCCATTTTTAAACAGCTTTGCGTCTCCAACGGTTGCCATAATTGCAGATGGGGTTTCTGTTAGGGGCGTGACAAGCAATGGAACGAAAAGGTACTCTAAGCAATATTGCTAGTGATCTGAGGCAAGCAAATATGCTTTTTGAGCTGATTTATAAGCATTAATAATTCCTGCGCCACAAGATTTGTCTGATCTATTATTCATACAGGCGCTTAATCCAGCTGGCAGTACTTCCGATGATGGAAAAGGCGTTACCGTTTCACTTGAAGTGATAATTTTCCCTACTTTGTCTACATTGAGAGCTGGATCGATGACATACAAAAGCGCGATAATTCCAGAAACATGGGGTGTCGCAAGACTAGTTCCTTGTCTGTAAACATAATTGTTATGCACGGTAGAGTAAATACTGTATTGGCCATTGCCGCCAGGGGCTGCAATTGTGACTGATTTTCCCCAGTTGGAATAAGAAGCGCGCTCCCCATAATAGCCAGTGGCCGCGACTGAGATAACACCCTTGCAATTTGCGGGGTAATCTCTAGCCGAATCCGTGTTTTGGTTTCCGGCAGCAACTACGATGGATATCTCCTGATTCTGTAACCGATGAAAAGCATTTTGTGCGCCACCCGGACATGGTGCTAAATTGCCAAGGCTCATATTAATACCAACGACTGTTGATGGCGGTGGTAACTCGAAGAAATCATCACCAGCGAGCCAATTTAATGCATTGATTTGATCGGATAAATAAGAATAAATGCAAGGAGGAAATCCGCATGTTTTTTGATCGGTAAATTGGGTAAAAACATTGATGGGTAAAATAGTACTGCTGGGTGCAACACCAAATAAAGTATGTCCATAGGCAGCTTCACCCGTTGATGCGATAATACCTGCGACAAGTGTGCCGTGATCATACCCTGAACATTCTATACAGGATGGCGATGCGGATAGTCCTGCGTCACCCGCATTTGTGAAGTGAACACCCGGCAAAATATTGGCGTTCAAAGCATCATGATCCATAATGCCCGTATCGAGCACTGCAATCGTTACACGTGGCGAACCCATTGTAAAATTTATCCATGTCGTTTCAGCATCTATTCCGCCCGGAGGAGTTTTCAAATTCCATTGAGTTGGAGCATCTGCTGACGCCTCCATTATAGAAGATAAAAAATTAGGCGTTACGTCGGAGACAAAGGGTGATTGTTTAATTTTTGATATCATCGTTGCTAAAGCCTTTTGCGAATAACATCCTGACTCAACATGATTTTTTTTGACTAAAGGAATGATTTCTTTGAAATAGACCAAATAAAGCCCTCGAGACATTCGTTTTGACCGCGTGAATAAAATGTTTGGAGAGGTAATAGCTTTTAAAAATTCGTGCGTTAATTGCCTCTGCGCAATAAATGTTGGCGGTACTGCATGTAATTTAACGATGAATGAGGGCGTTGGTCCAAGTAAAATGCATGAGGACTGGTCTGGTGATGTGGTTGAGTTAGCTGGTGAACCAGACCAAGGTCCAGTAAAAATCCCAATTATAAAAACAATTTTTGTCCACTTAGTGTGCATTAGTGTAACTGCAAAGGATGTGATGTGTGTCTAAACAATCTCCTCCTGTTATAGCAATAGGGCCTGCCATAATCCAGGCATGTGCGTTACGTCCTGACAATGGATGATGTTGTTTCGGAAAACCAATAAAAAATAAATAAGGGATTTTATGGTGTTGACACCAAAATTTAGCGACCATCGTTTGTGTCAAGCAGTTGGAATCCCAGGGTGTATAGCGTGCGGCCAAATGAACATTTCTTCGAATAGACAAAACTTGCACCATTTGTGCTTTAGAAATTAATGTTGAAGCGAGGAGCATTTGACAGGACTTTCCAAAATAGGGAACTAAACGTTGATAGCTCAGGCATTGAGTTGCCATCTTGGCGAGTCCACAAAGACAGAAATTAATAAAAAATATCGTTTTTTCCTGGTATGACATGCGCCAAAAGGTCAGGATTTTCATAGTCGCTTCCACCCATCCGGTAACAATGAAAAGAAAATTATTTTATACGGCCTTGGGTTTTTAAGTCGACTGATTTGGCGCAAAGCAACCCTGCGCACCACGCCCAACCGTTTGATGTAATGATGTTTCTGAGCGACAGTTGGGAACAATAAAAGACACATGATAAGCGACAAATACGCTTTGGATCGATGTGTGGCCATATAGCGTTTGAACCATTTGGACTGAATAACGGTTAGCCTTAGGTTGACGATTAGTTTATCCCATAAAGAATGGGGGATGGATTGCAGTTGAATGGCATGATGTTGCCGCAATAACAGGGTGGCTTCCAACAAGGGTCGACTGGCTTTTGTTTCTTGTGCTAACGAGATAACGTTATCCCAGGATAAAGCAATTTTCTGGCTGAATACACTCAAATCTTTCAGCCATTGCGCACGCTCCCAGTGATGTTTTGCTGCATGAGTACAGAGATAATAAAAATTTTGTTCAGGTTTTAGAATCCGGATATTCTGTCCGAGAATAGCAATCACATCATGGTTTTCCAGGTTACACCAGGACATTCCGAAGCAGTTGAGGCTTGAAATGTGCCATTTGATATCCAGCGCAATCCTTTTATGGGGATGCCAGTATACGATTTCATCCAGGTAGGGCGTTAAACAAGACGATGCTCGAATTAAATCGTCAATGGATACGGATGGCTCTAATTGATAACCATTGGCAATCAAATACTGATGTGTACGCTGAAGGTCTTTGAATTGAATGAGAATGTCCATATCACGTGATAAACGAACCAATTGATTGCCATGCAGCAATTGATTTAAAGGAATACCTTTTAATAGCATATAATCGATACACATTTGATTAAAATCAGTCGTGATTCGTATAAGCTCATGCATAGAGGTTAGATGATGGCTGATTTGCTGAGGCGTAATTTTAAGCATGGGTTGTAGCATTCACGTTTTCCATGGTTATCAATATTCCTTTCTGCTTTGTGTCATCTATCCAATCTATGACATCTTGCTGGTATAATTTTGCATGGCCTGCATATTTTTTGGCGAGCACTTGCGCTAATTCTAAGACCGTTTTCGGTGTTTCGAGTGATAACCACAAATCAACAGCGGACTCGTTTAAATGATAAAAATTTTCATCAATCGGATTTAAAATGACGATTTCATCGTGGGCAATTTGTGTGTAACAAACTTGAGTGGCTCTGCCAATAATAGATTGCAAATGATTCATACGTTGACTCCCTGGTCTAATTCGATTCGCTGTGTTATTTGAGTAAGCTCATGAATCTGTATCGTCCGCGTGAGTTTATGGACTGCAATTTGTTGAGACAATCCATGACAGTCATGAAAAAATGTTTGTAGTTTGCCCAAGGGCTTTAACATAAAATAACGGTAGGCATTTTGCATCAATGTTTTTAATGACTCTGCGCTATTTAATGTTTCACAATGATGCACTTTGGTTTGTTTGTTATTATTAAGTTCATAAAAAGCCGCAATGGGAATCATGAGTTCAGTAGAGGCATTCATTACTTGCAAGGCATATTTGCCATCTTTTAAGCTGATGGGTGTGGCTTTATTGATATCATGATTAAAATGTTTCATCGAATCTTGCCAAAGTTTTAATTTTGTCGGACCTGGAATAATGCAGTATTGCGCCTGCTCATTACGTTTAATGACAATCAAATCATCGGTGATAAAGGGATAACCTTTTTGCATGAATGCGCTGGCCAACGTTGATTTTCCAGCGCCAGATTGGCCGCTGAAAATAACAGCGCGATTGTCCATTAAGATGGCTGAGCCATGCAAAACGGTATAACCATGGTATTGAAGAATATAAGCAAACACCGTACCGTACAGCCAGGTATGAATAACATCATCAGGTATATCTGGGTTTATTTTTTCAATCAAAATCTGATTTTGTGTCGGTAGCGCAAGAAAATGTGCGACCTCAGGAATGGCTAAATAAAACTGTTGTGAGTCGCACTCAATCATCCCCTGATGCTTCTTGGGTATAGGCTGGCAAATTACCTTAACTGTTAAATTAAATGCACTTGCTGTTAAAGTAGGCATGATTTATAACTTTCACGTTGAATTTATTTTATTGTTTTTTGTTTGGGCACTAATTTACTGCAACTACCGCTGAAATAAACTAAGTTCCACCACCAAATAGAGAGATGCTTTCTTAGCATACGCCGCCTTAAACGATAAGTATTATAATGTGCCAAGATACCCAGGTAGGAATTCATGATGCACAAAAAAGCTGTTTACTCGTCCTTAGTGGGCTGACTTTGGCTAGCAATCGCATTATGGCCATTATGGCGAGCAATTGCATTATAAAAATTGCCTTTTGTGCGTTTGCCGATATAAATCCGGTGTGGTTTTAGCGTGACACCCAAAAAATGCACGCCCTTACTGTAATGCTGCAAATGCATTTTACGTGGATGCAGGTTTAATCGTAGTTCGTCATTTAAAAATTGTGCAATTTTAGGAATAATAGCTTGTAAATAAGTCTTGTCTTCGTGCACTAAAACAAAATCATCGACATAACGCCCATAGTATCTCATGCCCAAATCATGTTTAATATAATGGTCAAAGGGATTCATGTAAAAATTGGCCAATACTTGGCTGGTAAGATTTCCGATAGGTAGTCCGCGTCCCTTTGGATTGGACTTTGGACAACAGCACCAGCCACCAGATTTGCTGCGGCTAACACATTGATCTTTTAATGCGTACGGAACAGCTTTACTATTCTAGTTTTTTTCGACTAAGAAAAAGATTATGGAAAGGAAGCTGCTCCATGCTGGAATCAATTGTAAATAGATTTAAAAGTTTTCGCGACAAAATTTACTCTTTTCTTACATCACGGCGTGATGCCACCTTTGAATTGATCGATTCGTTATCAAGCAATACGCAGGCAAGTAGCGTTGTTGAGCGTATCCCCCCAATAATCCCACCTACAACATAGTTTATAAAAATTAGATAATTAAACAAGCATAAAAAAGACCGCATTAATTTTATAAAACATTTTCAATTGCTATGACGTGTTAAATTCAGATAACATTTTTTTTCCAAATTCAATTTGCTCTATGGCAAAATTTTCTAATTCTTTAATGTTAATGCGGTCTGGAAGCAAGCTTACAGGATCAATCTCCCCACGTCTTAATTGATGCACCTTTGTGAGTAGATAGTGAATGTAAACCCTTGGGTTCAAATCATTAATGATAGAGCTAATGATCAACGTATACCATCACGCTTACGTAAGACCGTATACCCTGCGTAGCCATCGGTTTGTATCAAACCTTTAAATTCCTTGAGGCGCTCATCCGCAACAGAGCCCTTGCGCGTTAAACTAAATTCAAAAACAACTAATCCTTTTTCAGCATCAAGCAGGTCATGCATGACTGTATATTTAGGTAAATGACTGATATCTAATTGGCGTTTACCACGGGGTGGAACATGACGAACATGTGATTTCACTGCAGTGGTTTTTGATTCAGGAATGGATTCAGTTGAGTGAGCACCCTTAATGGCAGATATCGGCGAATGAAGGATGCTACTACTTGTTTCACTCTTTTTGCCAAATAAGCGTTCCTGCTGTAATTGTAAGAGCTCTTTCAGTCGAACTATTTCTTCTTCTAAGGATGCAACGCGCTCATGCAATTGATGTAGCGCGATACCGCGTAATGTGTAAGCTTCTTGTAATTTTTCAAAAGCATCTTTATTCATGTCCGCATGATAACATGAATTTTTAAATCAATTTTTCCCTATTTTAACGCGCATCAGTGCAATAATATTTTGCCCGACAGGGTGAGGGCATATCATTACCCATAAGTATGCCCAAATGCGCGTGTAAATGCTT
>MGYE01000010.1 GCA_001801625.1 Gammaproteobacteria bacterium RIFCSPHIGHO2_12_FULL_42_10 | reverse complement strand
AGGCCAAGTTTATAAATCTGGGCAACCGGTTGCATCTTTTTATACAGAAGCTGTTTTACAAAATTCCTTTGTCAAAGCCCATGTCGAGAGTGGCTATCGTGGCATGATATTAAACCCATTTCTTGGATATTGTCCCAAGGGTGTTGTTTGTGGAGATGATAATGATATGTATTTTAAACAGCAGGCAGTAGGTCTATCTGAGGGTGTATTATTATTTAAGTTATCTTGTTTTAAATCAATCCCTAAATTTTTACAGACGTTTATTTATAATCACAGAGCGCGGATTCTACATGCTATTTCTACACCACGAGCGGTCATTTCTAATAACGTGCTTATCGTGCTGGCTTCATCAATGAATACAAGTTCATCCACTCCCACTGTCAAATTTATTCATTTATTTAATACGCATCCACCAGCTGTTTTTAATGAAGCATGTAAAGAAGTGGACTCCCAAATATGGGATCGTCACACAGCTATCAATCAAGATCGCTGTGCTATATCTCAGGTGATCAAAGTGATTGACTCTCTCAAACAGAGAAATGTTTATGACCAAACAGCCATTATGATAGTCGCTGATCATGGCGCAGGTTTGCCGCCTCCACATGGATCTATTCTTGGCGTTTCAGCGAATCCATTATTTTTATATAAGCCATTTAATGCCACCGGCGCTTTACAGGTGTCGAACAAACTTGTTGGTCTTGTTGATGTTCATGCGACATTGTGTGCTATGACTAGAGATTGTCATCGTTCATCCGCTTATGGATACGATGTTCTGGGCAATGCTTTAAATAACAAGCGAGTTTTTAATTTTAGTTTGTATACATGGATGCCTGAACTGACATATTCGACGAATAAACCATGCGATGTTACTGATTTTCAAATTATAGGGGCGCCCGAAAAAATTTCTTCCTGGCATAAAATATCAGTTTAAATAGTTGTTTTTCTATCAGTTATACAATACATTCAGCAGGATGTTATCCATGTTAGGAGTAAGGCATGCAAATCCCGAAGATGTCTGATTTTGATCTGAAAAATAAACGTGTGCTGATTCGAGAAGACTTTAATGTTCCAATTAAGCATGGGGTTATTTTGAGTGATCTGCGTATACAGGCTGCTCTCCCAACGATTAAAGCTGCTTTAAAAGCGAAGGCCAAAGTGATGCTGATGTCGCATCTAGGCCGACCGACGGAAGGGAACTACGACGAAATCTACTCGCTGGCACCTGTCGCAAGTGCGCTCTCTACGTTGCTGAAAATTGAAGTGCCGCTTATTCAAGATTGGATCGATGGTTTTGAGATGGGCGATTCTCAGGTCGTTTTGTTGGAAAATGTGCGTTTTAATCATGGTGAAACGGATAATAGCAACGAACTCTCTAAGAAAATGGCCGCTTTGTGCGATGTTTTTGTGATGGATGCTTTTGCGACGTCACATCGCGCTGAGTCCTCTACTTGCGGTATCATTAAATATGCGCATGCGGCTTGTGCGGGCCCATTATTGGTTGATGAATTAACAGTACTGAATAAGATTTTCGAAAAACCGGCTCACCCCATCGTTGCCATTATTGGTGGATCAAAAGTATCTACTAAGCTTGCCCTGCTAGACTCTTTGGTGAAGAAAGTGGATACCTTGATTGCAGGCGGTGGTATTGCAAATACTTTTCTAGCTGCTGAAGGTTATACAGTCGGCCGATCACTGTATGAACCTGATTTAATTGATGAAGCAGAACGTTTAATGACTGCTGCGAAAGAACGGGGGGCAGCCATTCCCTTGCCAACAGATGTGATTGTGGCCGAGCGTTTCTCAAAAGATGCGGAAAGCGCTGTGCGTCTTATTTCGCAAGTAGAAGATTCAGAAAAAATATTCGATATTGGTCCTGATACGATTGCACAATTTGTCGGGATTATTAAAAAAGCCAAAACCATTCTGTGGAATGGTCCTGTGGGCGCGTTTGAGGTGGATTCGTTTTCAAAAGGTACGCAAGCGATTGCCAAAGCAATTACTGAAAGTAAAGCTTATAAAGTGGCAGGTGGTGGCGATACGCTCGCAGCAATCGAAAAATATAAATTGAGTAACAAGTTAGACTATATCTCAACAGGTGGTGGTGCATTCTTGGCGGTGCTTGAAGGTAAGCCGTTGCCGGTGATTGTTGCGCTAACAGAACATAAGTCAAAACATTAGCGGGAGATGCGACATGAATACATTGCGTCGCACTAAAATCGTCGTGACAGTAGGACCATCGCTTGATGATCTCTCGATGCTTGAACGTGTGATTTTAGCAGGCGGTGTGATTTTTCGAGCGAACTTCTCGCATGGCGAGATGGATGTTCATGAAAAGCGCATTCAAAATGTGCGTTTGCTTGCGGAAAAACACGGTATTTCTGTCGCTATTCTCGTTGATTTGCAGGGACCAAAAATTCGTATTGGTAAATTTATCAATCATCAGGTGACCTTAGTGGAAGGTCAAAAGTTTGTATTGGATACAGAACTGGGTGATGCGTTAGGCAATGAACACACTGTTTCGCTGGGTTATCGGGATCTGCCAAAAGATGTGAGGGTGGACGATACCTTATTGCTAGATGATGGACGCATTGTATTTAAAGTGATTCAAGTAGAGGTCAATAAAATTTTCTGTCACGTTTTAGTAGGTGGTGTTTTATCTGATAATAAAGGGATCAATCGTTTGGGTGGTGGGCTGTCAGCTGCTGCTTTGACTGACAAAGATAGAGTACACATCAAAGAAGCGGTTCGTTTAAATGCAGATTATATCGCCGTTTCATTTCCACGTAATGCAGATGATATTCACCTCGCTCGTACGCTTTTGCAAGCTGCAGGCGGCACACAAGGCATTATTGCAAAAATTGAGCGATCAGAAGCGATTACGCATATTGAATCAATTATTCAAGCGTCTGACGCAATCATGATTGCACGTGGTGATTTAGGTGTTGAAATTGGCGATGCTGAGTTACCTGCTGTGCAAAAGAAAATAATAAAAATCGCACGCACTTTCAATAAGCCCGTGATCACTGCAACACAAATGCTAGAAACAATGATTAACAATACCATTCCAACACGTGCCGAAGTATCTGATGTAGCGAATGCTGTGCTTGATGGAACAGATGCTGTGATGTTATCTGGCGAAACAGCGGTGGGTCGTTATCCAGATAAAGCGGTCGCCGCAATGGATAGAATTTGCTTGAGCGCAGAGAAACACAACAGTGTTAAAATAATGCGTTACCCAAAAGAAAGACAGATGAAGCAGGTGGATGATGCCATTGCAATGGCCACGATGTACACTGCGAATCACCTGACGATTAAAGCGATTATTGCGCTGACAGAATCAGGCACAACACCACTATTAATGTCGCGCATCAACTCTAATATTCCTATTTACGGCTTAAGTCGTCATCCTGTTACCTTGCGTCTCATGAATTTATATCGTGGGGTGTATCCCATTTTATTTGAGCCAACACACATTGACCGGCGTATTTTAAATAAAGCAGCCATTGCTGAACTACAAAATAGAGGCATTTTATCTGCAGGTGATCGTGTGATTGTCACTAAAGGGGATTTAATCGGTGTGCATGGCCGTACGAATTCCATGAAAATTATGATAGTGGGTGAGTGACGTATTTTACGCATTACCCTCTCCGCAAAGACGCACGCTTGTTTAATCAATGTCGATGAACGAAGCTCCCCTCCCCCTTAGGGGGAGGGGTAGGGTGGGGGGATTAAATTAAGAGAGAGATTATGTGGTTTTTATTGCATCCGTTAATTTCCCCTAAAAAATTTGTTCATCTAACTAATCAGCTCTTACCTTGGGCCATCTTGTTTTTTTTGATATTGCTTATTTATGGTATGGTAGGTGGACTTTGGTTAGCGCCGCCAGATGAGGTGCAGGGTGAGGGCTTTCGTATTATCTATGTGCATGTTCCATGCGCATTTTTGTCCCTTTTTGTGTACGTTATGATGGCGCTTGCTGCAGGCGTCGGTTTGGTCTTTCAACTCAAAATGGGATTTCTAGTAGTTCGACATAGCGTTTCAATGGGCGCTTTGTTTGCATTTTTAGCACTGTTAACAGGCAGTGTGTGGGGAAAGCCAATGTGGGGCGCGTGGTGGATGTGGGATGGGCGGCTGACTTCTGAATTGATATTATTATTTTTATATATTGGTATTATGCTTTTTCAATCTGCAACTTTGCATAAACGCAATGGTGATCGTGCGACCGCTATTTTAGTGTTAATTGGATTGGTCGATATTCCGATTATTCATTATTCCGTGACATGGTGGAATACGCTTCACCAGGGTTCAACCTTGAATGTTTTTAAGGCATCTTCAATGGACGCGTCGATGCTCTATCCATTACTCGCTATGATTGCTGCGTTGATGTTGTATTATGCCATTTTATTATCTATCCGATTAAGACGCGTACTCTTAGTGACGCAGGATGCGACGATATGATGCAGCATTTATTACAATGGTTGCGCATGGGTGGCTACGGATGGTATGTGTGGGGTGCTTATGGCAGCGTGTTTATTTTGTTAGGGCTACAGTGGTACTTCACTTGGCGCAGCACGAAAGTTAATCATGAATCGCATTCATAAACATCGCTTATATTATCTCATTATTGCTGCGATCAGTATGACTTGTGCAGCTGGTTTGATTCTTTATGCGCTTAAAAAAAACATTAATGCTTTTGTGACACCTTCACAACTGATCCACCTCTCATCGGTTGATTACCATTTTAATCTTGGGGGTGTTGTTAAAAAGGGCAGCGTGTCGCACGACAGAGAGGGATTGGGAATGCATTTTATAGTGACTGATTTCAAACAAACTATCCCCGTTTATTATGAAGGTATTTTGCCGGATCTATTTCGGGAAGGGAAAGGTGTCATTGCAACGGGACATATGAATGAGCATGGACTGTTTATCGCAGAGACCGTGCTTGCAAAACATGATGAGAATTACACGCCAAAAATGGTGCAACAGCCATGATGCATTTATTGGGTGAAATGGCATTATGGTCTGCGTGGTGTTTTGCGGGATTGCAATGTAGTTTGCCGATAATAGGCGTTTTGAAACGAAATCCTTATTGCTTGGCGGTAGCAAGGCCTGCTGCATGCGCACAAAGTATTTGTGTGTGGGTTGCCTTTGCTTTGCTAGTGAGCGCATTTATCACCAATGATTTTTCAATCGCCTATGTTGCAGAAAATTCCCATGCAACTTTACCATTATTCTATCGCATGATGGCGCTTTGGGGCGCACATGAAGGATCCGTTCTATTGTGGATTATTTCGTTAAGTGTTTGGACGATGATTTATACCTATGTGGCCGCAAGTCAGTTATCTCGCGCAGCACTCCCCTCCCCCGGAGGGGGAGGGTTAGGGTGGGGGGATCAAAATCACCAAACATCCAATGTCAGTACAAATTTATCCCCCCACCCTAACCCTCCCCCTCCGGGGGGGGGGAGTGCTGTTCCGCTGGCGCTCGCAATCCTTGGCATGATCAGCTTTGCTTTCCTGTCGTTTCTATTATTTACCTCCGACCCTTTTGCAAGTGCAATGATAGGTATGCAAGGACAAGACCTAAATCCATTATTGCAGGATCCTGGTTTTATGATTCATCCGCCGATCTTATATGTGGGTTATGTGGGATTTGCAGTACCTTTTGCAATGACTGAAGCTGCTTTGTTGACAGGCAAACTAGATGAACGCTGGGCGACACTTGCTTACCGTTTTACGTTAGCGACTTGGAGCTTTTTGACATTAGGCATCGTTTTAGGCAGTTGGTGGGCGTATCGTGTGTTAGGGTGGGGTGGTTTTTGGTTTTGGGATCCTGTAGAGAATGCTTCGCTCTTACCTTGGCTTGCAGGCGTTGCGTTGATTCATGTGCTCGCACTGGTTAGGAGAAGAAAGGTTGCTATTCGATGGGCGAGCTTGCTCACTATGGTTTGTTTTGCACTCAGTTTATTGGGTACATTTTTAGTGCGTTCTGGCGTGTTGGTTTCTGTTCATGCTTTTGCAAATGATCCAAGACGCGGGTTATTTCTGTTGTTGTTGCTCGCGGTATTTACTATGTTGACGTTGATTATTAACTGGGTATACGCGCCAGAATCTTTTTCATTTTCAAAAATAGCTTTTCCAAAGATGACTCGAGCAACGGGGCTGTTACTAAATAGCGTTTGTTTGATTGTGGCGATGCTCACTGTGTTACTGGGGACGCTCTATCCTTTGATATTGGATGCCTTGCATTTGAATGCGGTTTCAGTGGGCGCGCCTTATTTTAATATGGTCATGACACCGCTTGTTTTTATTGTCATGGGGTTAATGGGCTTTTATATGTTGTGTTCATGGGAAGCGTTAACCTTTAAACAATGGTGGAAGAAGGCATGGCAGAAAATAGTGGTTAGCATAGGAAGCGCTTGCCTGCTAGTATGGTATATTGGTGATTCAAGTGATTTAACGCTCTTTTTAGGGTTGGCGCTTAGTTTTTGGGCTATTTTGAGCGTTTTTTGGGCTTTTCGTTTATCATTTGGGGCATCTGTTGCGCATATTGGATTTGCGATACTGATAGTTGGTATTTTATTGTCCAGCGTGCTAACAGAAGAGAAAGACGTACGCTTGCGCCCGGGCCTTGCAACAACATTGGGTCCGTATCAGTTTTTCTTTGTAGAGGTTGTTGTGCAAAATGGACCGAATTATCGCGGTATTCGAGCCGTATTTGATGTGCTAAAGAATAAACATGTTGTGACTCAGCTGCATCCAGAAAAGCGTATTTATACTGTACGCAATACCGTGATGACTAAAGTTGATATTCATCCTGGGTTGTTTCGTGATCTTTATATTGCGCTAGGTGAGCCGTTGCCACATGAAGATTGGTCGTTGCGTATTTATTACAAACCCTTTATTCGTTGGGTTTGGTTGGGCGGTCTTTTGATGATGCTAGGTGGGCTATGCGCTATTTTAATTTAAAATCAATATTTGTTGCGTCTTGCATGACTCTTTTTTTATTGTTTGGCATATTGTGGCATGCTTTGCATTCATCCAATGCCAGCCATATCGTCTCTTCTATGTCGGGAGAGTCTGTCCCTGAAATAGCATTGCCATCACTTGCAAACCCCCGTCAGTTATTTTCGTCTACAGCATTAAATGGCCATGTTAGTTTGTTGAATGTGTGGGCCAGTTGGTGTAGTGCGTGTCGTCAGGAACATGCTATGCTAATGCGCATTAAAAATGAATATCATATTCCGATTTACGGCATTTTATATCGAGATGATGCAGATATCGCAGGACAATGGCTTGCGCGTAATGGCAATCCTTATGTCATGATTGGTGATGATAGTCGAGGACGTGCTGCAGTTGAGCTCGGCATCTACGGCACACCAGAAACTTTTATTGTGAGCGCTACGGGTAAAATTTTATATCAGCATATTGGTGTGCTCACAGAAAGTACGTGGATTAACGAGATTTATCCTATCATTCAACAAAATGAACATGCCAAGCAGCTAAACGGATGACACGTTTTTTCGCTATGGTAGTTTGCTTGCTCGGCACGATGAATCTAGCCTATAGTTTAGAAGTGTCTGCAGCGAATCAAGCACGCTATACTGCACTCATTAAAGAAGTGCGCTGTGTGGTTTGTCAAAATCAAAGTTTAGCAGATTCCAATGCGCCTTTAGCGGAAGATTTGCGCGATAAAATTTATATGATGATGTTAGAAAAAAAATCAGATACTGAAATTAAAGATTACCTTGTGAAACGATATGGTGAGTTTGTTTTATTGCGACCACGTTTCTCAATGACAACCTTTTTATTGTGGACGTTTCCTGCGGTAGGAATCGTTAGTATCTTATTGCTGATTTATTGTTTATGAAGAAAAAATATCCTGTGATTGGTTGGCGTGAATGGGTGGGATTGCCTGATTTGGGTATTTCACAGATTAAAGCTAAGATTGATACGGGCGCACGTACTTCTGCGTTGCATGCTTTTTCGATCGAACCTTTTGTTGAGAGTGGTCAAGAAAAGATTCGTTTTTTTATCCATCCTTTGCAGCATAATACAGAATACACCGTTCAATGCGTTGCCAATGCGGTTGATCAGCGTATGGTGACAGATTCGGGTGGACATACAGAATCCCGCTTTGTGATTCAAACATCATTGGTCATGGCGGGACGATCCTGGCCTATCGAGATGACATTGACTGAACGAGAAAATATGTTGTTTCGAATGTTGCTTGGTCGGCATGCTTTGCGTAAGCGATTTTTTATTAATCCGGCTCGTTCATTTGTGTCGACGAGGAAGAAGTGAGATGAAGATTGCGATTTTATCAAGAAACAGTTCGTTATATTCAACTAGACGGCTGGTGGAAGTGGCGAAGGCGCGTCACCATACGGTTGATGTAATCGATACGTTGCGCTGCTATATGAATATTACTTCTGTGCGCCCAATGATCCATTACAAGGGCGGCGAATTAGAACATTATGATGCAGTGATTCCGCGTATTGGGGCATCGGTTACTTTTTATGGTGCAGCTGTAGTCAGACAGCTTGCGATGATGAATATATTTTGTGTGAATAATGCGACGGCAATTACGCGAGCGCGTGATAAGTTACTTTCTATTCAATTACTCTCCAAAAAAGGGATTGGTTTGCCCGTGACGGGTTTTGCTCATTCATTGGATGAAATTAAAGATTTAATTAAAATGGTGGGTGGCCCGCCACTGATTATTAAATTTCTTGAAGGCACACAAGGGATTGGCGTGATTCTCGTTGAAACGGCAAAGGCCGCCAGAAGCGTGCTTGAGGCGTTTCTTGGTCTCAAAGTGAATATTATGGTTCAAGAATATATTAAAGAAGCAGGTGGCGCTGATATTCGTTGTTTTGTTGTGGGCGGCCAAGTGGTTGCTGCTTTTAAACGTCAGGCAACGATGCCCGAGGAGTTTCGATCCAATCTTCATCGTGGTGGAACAGCGAGTGCGGTTGAAATCACCGATGAAGAGCGGCAGATGGCTATTCATGCGGCGGAAATTATTGGTTTGAATGTGGCCGGTGTTGATATTGTGCGCTCAAATCGTGGACCGCTTGTTATTGAGGTCAATGCCTCGCCTGGCTTAGAGGGTGTTGAGCGTGCAACAGGCATTGATATTGCAGGCTCAATCATTGATTTCATTGAAAAGCCTAAATAACCTATTCCTTCGCTCACTCTCTCCTCCCGCTTTCGGGAGGAGAGGAGGGTAAAATTCCTCCATTCACCTACAAACTGCTATGACATACAACACTTCAATAACAAATATCTTGTCTGGCACAAACAAAGCCAGCTGGCTTTAAGCCTGCGTCAGGCGAGATATTTGTTAGTATAGATAAAGTATAGATAAAACTGCTAGAGAGATCACTTTTCTCAGTATATACTTCGCTTTACGCATGTCTTGCCGGGGTGGCGGAATTGGTAGACGCGCCGGTCTCAAAAACCGGTGAAGGCGACTTCATGCCGGTTCGATTCCGGCCCTCGGCACATCTTTTATACATCATGCGTTCCAAGTCTGTCCCGGTGGCACAGTGGATAGCGCGGCCCCCTCCTAAGGGGCAGGTCGGCGGTTCGAATCCGCCCCGGGACGCCAACATAATCAATAGGTTGAAAAACGAAACTTAAAAATTGAGACTAAAATTTCTGCTTGGCAAAAAATATGGGGAATGAATGAAAGTGATTTTGGCGGAAAGCGTAAATATATTTCCGATTTCGAAATTTATGACCAAAGAGCATCTAATCCAGATAATACTATTATTGATATTTATATAGGTGTTGAAGGTTAAAATGAACGATTACTCCGTTAAAAATAAAATTGTCATAATTACTGGTGCTACCAAAGGTATGGGGCTCGCTAGCAGTAAGCAGCTTCTTAATTTGGGCGCTAAAGTTGTTATGATTTACCGTAGTGATACTGAAAATGCTAATCAGATAGAGGATGAATTAACTGATTATAAAGCTCATATATTATTGCTGAAAGCCGATATAACTAAAGCTAGTGATAGGCAACGTATTATTGATGAAACTTTATTAAAGTTTCAGGAAATCAATGTATTGATCAATAATGCTGGAATACCGTCAAAAATGGGATTTTTAAAAGAAACAGAAGAAGATTTTGATGTTGTCATTGATGTTAATCTGAAAGCACCGATTTTCCTTGCAAAATTAGTTGCGAAACAAATGATTAAACAGGGTCATGGAGGATCAATTATTAATTTTTCTTCAGTGTGCGGACATAGAGCTATGGGTGGAATTAGTTATGATGCAGCCAAAGCAGGTATTATACGAGCAACACAAACCATGGCGAATGCGCTTGGAAAATATAATATTCGCGTTAACAGCATTAGTCCTGGTACGCATAAAACCGAAATGAATCGCCACCACTGGGAAAAAGAAACAGATTTACATAAAAAGATGATTTCAGTTACAGCATTAATGCGTGCAGCGGAAGCTAATGAAATAGCGGGTACAGTGATTTATCTTGCATCATCACAATCAAGTTACACAACTGGGACGGATATAATTGTTGACGGTGGTTATTTGAGTCATTGTCCAGGACGTGAGTAAAAAGATGGTTGCCCTTATTGCATTCAAATTAAATTGCTTGGGGTGCCTGAACGGTTAGAACCAACGTTTAAACTGATTTTCGAAAATTTGGAAGAGCTCAGAATGCGGTTCGAAATTTTTAAGGAATCGTTTAATAGATCGTTTAAGGTCTCGCTGTAGATGTTGTTGTGATGTATGTTCTTGTGCGCCATCAAAATCAATCAAGACGGGCAGCGCCTGTTGGTTGATTAATATATTCGACATTTTTAAATCATCATGCGTGATATTGCACGCTGCTAAACTGCTTAGCATTTGTGTGATGCGTTCAGGATGTGCTTTACAGTATGCTTGATTGCAAGTTTCAGGTAAGTAGGCTGATACATAATAGGATGTGCTACGTAATCCAAAAAAGTGCTTTTCAATATATGCGATGGGTGTTGCAACCGGAATATAGCATAATTTTAATTTTTGCGATAAACGCCAGGTATGGCTTGCGCGTGTCTCGCGTAATGCGCGTCTCAAATAATGAAAAATATTTTTGATATTATAGCGCTTGATAACATAATCACAGCGATCGAATGTTATTTTGATGACTGTTGAAGAACGACCTTTTTTTAACATCAAGCAAGATGGGTTGCTGAAGGCTGATTCAGGATCTTTTAGCCAACCAGATAACGCAGGAGATAGAGCGTGACGATCGACCATGCCTTGATAGGATCTTTGTTTGATGGGCAAGAAGTCAGTTGCTGTTCTAAAAATTTTCTTTTGATATTGTAGCCACCGACTATGATTGTGCATGCTAATTTGCGAAAAGAGTTGATGAAAATCTTTTTGTTTGGTGAGAAAGCCTCTTAACTGCGCATAATGCTGATAAAGCATCGCTTGATAGTATTCTATGCCAACACCGAGCTGTGATAAAAATAAACCAATGGCATGCAGACTTTGCTTTTTTGAAAGTGGAGTAGGCATCCGCCCAATTTGAGCACCATCAAGTGTATAGATTATTTGTTCGCGAATTAAAAAATTCTTTAGATGTAAATCATGTTGTAAAATACCATAAGCATGTTGTGTGGCGAGTTCACGCATGATTGCAAAAAGTGTCGGCGTGACCCCATCAAGTGATGTTTTGTTTCGCCAAATTTCTTCTAAGGTTGTTGCATGTTGAATGTGCTTAAAGATGATGAGGTGATATCGATTATCAGCGCATTGTCCTAGATAGTATAGTTCGGGGGTTGGGATATTATGTTTTTGTAACAGCGTGATGCCGCGCATTTCATTTTGCAGATGCCGCGCACCTTTGTTTTTATTTAAAAATATTTTAGCAACAATGGGTTGATCATTGCAGGTGCCTGCAATGACTAATCGCTGTTTTGGCATAACGCGCAGAATATTTTCTGCGCATATATGATCGCCATTTTGTAATTTTAGGGTAAATGGAATATTATTGATGTTCACAATATAATTTTTCACCCCGTTTTTTGACCCATTCCCAGAATGTATGTTCCATTTTTGAAAATGCATTGAGAGGTTTTTTTTGATAGGCACGCATAAAGCGTAGCCGATCTCGATGTGTTAAGCCAATATCCATGCTTGAAAAATAAAGTGCTGCTAAATCTTTTATGCGCCATCTGCTCGGCGTGCGTTTTCTGATCTGTGCGCGGTGTAGATCAATTAAATAAAGTGTTTGGTCTTTTAATAGAAAGTGACAGATGTAGAGGTCGCGATGATTGATGCCGGCATCATGCAAGGTACGTGTGATTTGCGCAACCTTCATAGTGAATTGATTTTTCAATGCAAACGAGGGTGGGAATGCTTTCCAATGACAGCTGATTTCTTCTAAGCTGCGCGCATCTTGCAACGCTTCCATGAGCACAAAGGATCGTATCTGTGCAGGATTGATTCCTTGTTTGCCGTAACCGTAAACGTGAGGTGACGCGATGCCGAGCGTTTTGCATTTTTGCAGAGCTACCCATTCATTTTTCGCGCTGATAATCGGGAGGCGACCATAAAGTAAATTCTTAAAAATTTCTCTCCAGCCAACACCCGTATGCTGTTTGATAAAATAAGATTGTCCGTCTATTGCGATCGCTTGCGTTAATCTACCTGCTTCTTTGCGAAACGTGATTCCCTGCAATGCCATCATTTGTGTGAATAAAGAGGGAGAGGAAGAGAGATGCTTTTTTATATTGTGGTCAACGTAGAGAATCATAAAAATGACCCAGACAGAAGCGATCCCCCTCTCTTCCCATGCTTTTTGCGGGAGGAGAGGGATGGGGAGAGGAGGGTAACATATTCAAACATATTAATTTTAAGATGGAAAATACTACCCTCCTCTCCCCATCCCTCTCCTCCCGCAAAAAGCATGGGAAGAGAGGGGGTCTCAATGAGTTGTGCTTTCAATTAACGTTACCGCTTGCTCAGCGAGACTATAAATATCCGCAGATTGTGCAAATTTTAATCCGTTTTGTCGCCATTCATCGCGTTGTTTGTCGGATAATAGCACATTTTTTAAGACTTGGTTCCATTCTGCTTGCTTGAATGGTTCAGGCAAAATGAAGCCCGCTTGTGCTTCCACAATGTAGTTGGCATAACCACAGATGTCGACTGAAAGAACAGGCAGCCCCGCGGCAAGCGCTTCTAGAAGAACAGTGCCTGTATTTTCATGGTAAGCGGGATGCAGCAAGACATCACCTGCCAATAACCATTGAGGTACATCTGATCTACCGCCTAAAAATTGGACCAGACGTTCAATTTTTAATTGTTTGGCGAGCTTGACATAAGCATTTTTATTATCATCACCAATGACAAGAAGATGGCATTGGCTTTGTAGGTGAGTTGGCAGCGCAGCGAGACTGAATAAAATGCGATCCAGCCCTTTTGTTTTGAAACCTGAGCCCACCATCAGCAGCAAGCAATGATGTGTTGGGATGCGATATGTTTGTCGTAGGGTATTTCGTATTGTAAGACGATCCAGGGGCACGATAACATTTTTTGCAATGCCAGGTGGAAGTTCATGAAAGCGCGCAGTTTCAGTTTGATAATGCTGCTGGAAAATTTTTTTCTGTGATGGCGCGATGAGCATGATTTTGGTTTGTATATCATGAGCAAACACAGCATTTTCTAATGCTGCCCATGTGCGGTAACGCGGCAACAATCGATACCAGCGAGGACGATCGCTCGCGATACGAGCGACATAGCAGACATCTGCTGCATAATACCAATCGAGCCCTGGCATTTTATTAAAACCAACAATGCAATCATATTTTTCTTGATTCAGCCGATTTTGGAGTTGTTTGGTAAAGGCATGACAGCGCGCATGATTTTGCAGGCCAGGTACTTTGATGAAATGAATGTGCCATCCAGGCTCTGTTTCGCCCACCCAGGCCATTGTGTAAACATGAATTGTATGTCCTCTCGCATAGCAAAGACGTGCGATGCGTAAAAAATCGCGCTGTAGGCCGCCATAGGGAAAATAATGAAATAAACAAAACGCAAGTTTCATATGCGAACCTTTCTTTATTGGATTATTATAAGCTAGTTAAAGCGAAAATACCTAACCCGGATATTTCACCAATCATTGAATGCGGCACCGAAAATAATACGCTACTCATCTTTACCTCATGGGTTATTAACGACGATGAGATACTTTATCTGGCTGAGTCAGTTTTGTGATAACGTTTTCTGATCGGTAGCGCGACTTAATTTAGTTTTTTTAAAAAATGGACGGCCTTGTGATAATTGGCCTATATCGATCGTTGAACCTGGCTCTACTTGCGCAGAATATTCATTTTTAATCTTTTTTGATTCAAAATATAGCCAATCTAGACAATCAGGAGGCGTTTTTGGCATGTTTAACCACTCTTTTTTATATTCTCACTGTTGTTATATTATAGCACGGGGCAGCGCCGTGCAGCTGCATAAGGGTCGGCACCATCTTAAACTAGATGAAAATATTGTCTTGACGATGGAGTCAATTTAACATTATATTGTCTTATCGATGAGTTTTGCAAAGAATTTGATCACATGGTCATATGAGAATGTAAAAATGAGTATTGATTTTAGACGCGGTAAGATAGACCATGAATTAGAGCGCTTACTAAGACCGGTTTATTCATCTATTGGTTTAGTTTTAGCTAAGTTGGGAGATGGAGATACGGTTTTACCTGATCAGATCAATAGTCCATTAGATAACTTGTTGCCTAAAATCATTAACTATTATAAAAATAATAGAAAAAAAGATTACCCTATTGAAGAAAATGCCGCAATCAGAGCCCATGAGGTTTTTAGTGAGTTTTTACAAAATTTAATTTATTTTACGTCTCATATAACACTTGAAGATTCGTCTACTATATAAGCATTTACAACCCAGTTTATCTCAACATTAATCAATCATGATCATTTTTTATATGTTAGCCTTAAGAACAGCAAAGCTACTGTTTGGATTGACCCGCAAGAAGCAGTGAATGTTCTAATTTGCTTATCTAGAAGGTCTGGCCAGATAGAAAACGTAAAAAAATTACTTCAGAAATGCAGCAATATTTTTCATGGTAAAAATACGGAAGCGTTTAAAGACTTCATTTCACATGTTGATAAAGACGACTTTTCGCCACTGAATACCGCAAGTAGAGCAGGCCATGTTGAAATCGTTCAATTACTACTCGAGTGTGCTGTTGAAGCTTACGGCAGCGAAAATACGACAGGATTCCAAGCATTTATTTCACATGCCGAGAGGTGTGGCTTTTCATCACTAAATACCGCAAGTAAAGAAGGCCATACTAAAATCGTTCAATTACTACTCGAGTGTGCTGAGAAAGCTTACGGTGGCAAAGATACGGATACATTCCGAGCATTCATTTCACATGTTGAGAAAGACGGCTTTTCATCACTGAATACTGCGAGCAAAGAAGGCCATGTTGAAATCGTTCAATTACTACTCGAGTGTGCTGATAACGCTTACGGTGGCAGAGATACGGATAAATTCCGAGCATTCATTTC
>MGYE01000009.1:6102-16117 GCA_001801625.1 Gammaproteobacteria bacterium RIFCSPHIGHO2_12_FULL_42_10 | reverse complement strand
AAAAAGAACAAATTGCAGAGATCATGAGCTTCGATTTTACAAGAGCTTAGTGAAATGTGTCATTGTCTGTAGTATGTCATTCCTGCGCAGGAATGACTCACTACTCACTTCCACCCATGCTCCGCTGCAGTACGATCTTCTCAAGCCGTCCATGATTTTCAAAGATCACCGTGTCTTTTGTAACCTCATAAACCATCACGCCATTTTGCAATCGATCGCCAACCTGGTAGAGATGATCGCGTTCGCCATTGACGGATAAATAGGCTTTGGAGGCGACATGTGCGTGGCGATCAATGATTTGCACAATGCCCGTTATACGAATTGGAAGTTGCGAGATAGGTGCCGATTCTATATGGCTTTGGACTGAACCGAACAGATGTCCATTGGGTAGGGCAGTGATCGTTTGTTCAAGTGTATCTTGTGATGTTTTGGGTATGGCAAAGGGGAGAGTATTTTGGATGAGATAAATGTCATGTGCCCAGTGTCGAAATATATAAAGAGCCGAAAATGGGATCATGGCCGCCAAAAAAATAAGGAGCATGAGTGATGCGTATTGTTTTAAGAAAGCATTAAAAGTGTTTATAGATATCATGGTATGAGGAATATAATATGTCATCTGTTGGTTGAAGCAAGTAGTATACTTGTGGGTTGGGTATGTGTTTACCCTCCTCTCCCCATCCTTCTCCTCCCGAAAAGCACGGGCGGAGAGGGTGACTCATTGCGGATGCTCTGCGTATCGCGACTCCCTCTCCTCCCATGCTTTTTGTGGGAGGAGAGGGATGGGGAGAGGAGGGTGATGGTATTGGCGGCGGAATCTGCATTGGATATAAAATATGTTAGCAGCTATTTACAAAAATCTTTTGCCTGGCGAAACCATCTTATTTTCAACGAAGAAGAGCGCCATTATTTTTGTATATCCCACACTGATTACTGTGTTAGCGGTGATTGCTTATCGTTATATGCAGCATCATACCTTGCTCAGCCAATTAGCCTGGATACCAGGTTGTGTGTTATTATTGATATGGTGTTATGTGGGTTTAGAGTATCTTACCTCAAACTATGCAGTCACAAACAAACGCATCATGATGTACGAAGGTTTTTTTAATCGCCATCGTGCTGAACTACGGTTGAATACTATTTCACAAGTTAATGTGGATCAAAGCCTGGTTGGGCAGTTATTGAATTACGGCGTGATTTCATTCCATGCTTTTGGCGCACTAGATGCCTTTGCTTATATTGATCATCCGCGTGAGTTTCAGAGATTTGTGAATCAGCAAGTGAATATATAGATAGTGAATATGAAAAATAATCTTTTCCTTCAAGCCATTCGACGCCTGCCTGTAGAGAAGACGCCTATTTGGCTCATGCGCCAAGCCGGACGTTATTTGCCAGAGTACCAGCGTACAAGACAAGCAGCGGGTGGGTTCATGGCATTATGCAAAACACCAGCATTCGCAGCTGAGGTTACCTTGCAGCCGTTGCGTCGATATGATTTAGATGCAGGGATTATTTTTTCAGATATTTTAACGATTCCTGATGCGATGGGGCTTGCGCTCGATGTGCTGGAAGGTAAAGGTCCGTATTTCGCTAATCCCTTGAAGACATTGTCTGATATCGAACGATTATCATTACCTGACTCAGCATCGCTTAGCTATGTTTACGAAGCGATTTCGCTCGTACAACAAGACTTGGCAGGCAACGTGCCTTTGATTGGATTTGCAGGCAGCCCTTTTACAATCGCAGCTTACATGTTAGAAGGTGAATCGCGCCCTCATTTTCCACGCATTTTTAACTTGATGGCGGAAGCGCCTGCTGTGCTTCATCATTTATTAGGTCTATTGGCGCAGGCGGTTTCCAATCATTTGAGTGAGCAAATTATTGTAGGCGTCAACGCTGTTATGATTTTTGATACGTGGGGTGGACTGCTGACAGATGTCACCTATCCTGTATTTTCTTTGCACTATTTAACGCAATGTGTGACATATCTGAAGGAGAAACATCCATC
The DNA here is from genome assembly GCA_001801625.1 of Gammaproteobacteria bacterium RIFCSPHIGHO2_12_FULL_42_10. Lineage (GTDB taxonomy): Bacteria > Pseudomonadota > Gammaproteobacteria > DSM-16500 > DSM-16500 > Aquicella. The sequence goes on along the minus strand of MGYE01000009.1, from coordinate 14,112 downwards.
TATCCCGGTGATTTTATTCACAAAGGGTGGAAATCGCTGGCTGGAGCCGATGTCTTTAACAGGATGTGATATGATAGGCCTAGACTGGGAAGTCTCGTTGACAGAGGCGAGGCGTCGAGTGGGCGATCGCGTTGCGTTGCAGGGTAATTTAAATCCTAGCTATTTAATGACAAATGAGACAGCGCTTAGGCAAGCTGCACATCGTGTACTCTCTGAATTCGGATCGGGTTCTGGACATGTTTTTAACTTAGGGCATGGCATTTGCAAAGAAACACCACCTGAGCACGTCGCTATTTTGATTGACGCCGTGCATCACGGGTCTCAGATGAAATAACTAACGTATCTGCGAGTGTCGTCCCTGCGTGTGATGCTCTACGAGGAGACATCTTATGTTAATACAACAACGTTTATATCAATTATGCTTTCTATGCCTTACTGTATTTTGTATGCAGCATATATTTGCTGCTGAAAATATACAACCACTGCCGGCAGATCAAGCGTTTGCACTGACCCCCACTTTTATAGCGCCTGATCAAATCGCATTGGATTGGCATATTGCGCCACATTATTATTTATATGCAGATCGGATGGCGTTACATGTATCGCCCACCGCGCAGTTATCGATTGCTTATCCAAAAACAGTTTGGCATAGCGATGAAGAGCGTGGACATTATCAGGCTTATGTTGAAACCAGTCGTATTTTAGTGCGTCTTGCACATCCCTCATCTGCATCGACACTGCAACTACACTATCAAGGATGTTCGCAAGATGGTTTCTGTTATCCACCTATGGAGAAGCAATTTGCACTCAATGCGAAAGCAGGCACAGTGACTGAAATCAATGCGACACCGTCTAGTGCTTCAGCGGCACCTACTTTTTCTGTTTTATCATTGCTGACACATCAAGATCAGATGAGTGCTTTGTTAAAAAAACAACCGATTGCGATTATACTCGGCTTTTCAGTTATTTTAGGATTATTGCTTGCATTTACACCTTGTGTATTGCCAATGATTCCCATCCTGACCGCTGTGATCGTTGGACAAGAAAATCAACGCGGCTCTAAAAAAGCCTTTTTCTTATCTTTAACATATGTATTAGGTATGTCGCTGACTTATGCAGGGGCAGGATTGCTTGCGGCAATGCTAGGTCGTTCTGTGCAGGTTTGGTTGCAACAGCCCGCTGTGATCATCGCAACGTGTCTTTTGTTTCTTGTGTTGGCGCTGTCTTTATTTGGTTTATATGAATTGCGTTTGCCAAATGGCTTACATAATCGACTGGCGAACTTTAGCAATCGTTACACTAGCGGCACGTATCTGGGTGTTTTTATGATGAGTGTCTTTGCAACATTGATCGTTTCACCTTGCGTTAGCGCACCGCTGATTGGTGTTTTAATTTATATTAGCCAAACAGGCGATTTGCTGCTGGGTGCAAGTACCTTATTCTCGATTGGAATAGGGATGGGTATGCCGCTACTTGTTATTGGTACATCAGCTGGTAGTTTCTTGCCAAAACGGGGCCCTTGGATGGAGAGAGTAAAGAAAGGTTTGGGCGTGCTGATGTTGCTGATGGCAATGTGGCTTGGCTCGCGCGTGATTATGTTGCAACGCCCTGTGGCGACTGCAGTCAATACACCCGCTTTTACAGTCGTGCACACCATGCAAACATTAGAGCAGCAATTTATTTTAGCAAGAGTGTCGCATCGCCCTATTTTATTAGATTTTTATGCAGACTGGTGTGCAGATTGTGTTGCAATGGATCATCATGTATTTGGTGAAGCAAGCGTGCAGCAAGCACTCACCCCATTTGTTTTATTGCGGGCAGATATTTCAGAAAATTCAGAAGAAAATATACAATTGATGAAGCGCTTTCATGTCGTTGCGCCACCTGCTGTGCTGTTTTTCAGTAGCGCGGGAGAGGAAGTGGAAATGCAGCGTATCGTTGGTGAGGTGGGAGCCACGGACTTCTTAACGCGTCTTTCAGGCGCAAAGGGTGACGTGTGCGATCAAATGACAACACTTTGTTGAGTGTAGCCCGTTTTTGCAGCGCAATAGGTATCGTCCATGTTATTACAGCACTTTCATGACAACAAACAACGTATTGAAACGTGGTTTGCCGAACACTGGGAAATAACGCCGCCACCTGTTTATGGATCAATTGACTTGCGGCATGCTGGATTTAAAATTGCACCTGTTGATATGAATCTTTTCCCTGCTGGATTTAATAATCTAGATAGTGCCGCGCAGAGGCGTTCTGCGAAAGCAGCCAAGCTGGCGATTCTGCATCATGCACCCCATACGAAACGTATTTTATTAATCACTGAAAATCATACGCGAAACCCATTTTATTGGGAAAACATTAAGACTTTGGTAGCAATTTTAGAGCTCGCAGGATTTCTTGTGCAGTCTGCAATGCTTACTCAGGTAAAACGCGACCATCATCAATTGATGTTAGCTGACTTTGCGCCCGATGTGATTTTATTGAATCACGATCTTTCTGATGGATTGCCTGCTGTTTTGCAGAATCTGGATCAACCTATGATGCCACCTGCAGCCTTTGGCTGGTATCGACGTTTTAAGTCTACTTATTTTCAATATTACGATGAAGTGGCGAATGAATTTGCAGCGCTATTGCAAATCGATCCGTGGTTATTGCGCGCATTGTTTAAATATTGTGAACCGGTTGATTTTATGGGCCAGTCGGGGCTTGATACGTTGTTGCAGCTAGGGGAGGCCTTGTTCGAAGAAATTCAAAAAAAATATCTTGAACATCGTTTGATAGAAGAGCCTTTTTTAATTATCAAAGCCGATCAAGGCACGTATGGTATGGCTGTGATGACCATACGACATCCATCGGAATTAAAATCGTTAAATCGTAAGCGACGTTCGCATATGTCAGAGAGCAAAGGTGGGCGCATGGTGCAACGCGTGATGCTGCAAGAAGGTGTCCCGACAATTGATACCGCCGGCAGCTTGAAAAGCGTTGCAGAGCCCGTTTTGTATCTTTGGGGAAGCACGGTAGTGGGCGGTTTTTATCGTGTGCATGAAAAGCGTGGTATTGATGAAAATCTCAATTCTCCCGGTATGCATTTTGAACCGTTGCCACTTCTGCAGTGCTATGTACATGATGTGATGGCGCGCCTTGGTATGCTTGCTGCTGCACGAGAATTAGGTAGCATTGCTCCTGCCGAATAATAAGGACATAACGTGACAATCAAACTAGGCGTTGTAATGGATCCAATCGAATCCATTCATTATGAAAATGACACAACACTTGCCATGCTTTGGGAAGCGCAGAAAAGAGGGTGGCAGATTTATTATTTTGAACAACATAATCTTTTTATGCGTGATGGCGTGCCTTTTGGCGAAGGACGATTGTTAACGGTTTTTGAAGATAGCGATCGTTGGTTTCAATTTGATAAAATGCATGCATTGCCTTTAAGTGAATTGAATGTGATCTTCATGCGAAAAGATCCGCCGTTTAATGAGTCATATATCTATACAACTTATTTATTAGAGTATGCAGAAAGCTTAGGGGTGAAAGTGATTAATCGCCCTCAAGGATTGCGTGACTGCAATGAAAAATTTTTTATCTCTGCCTTTCCTACCTGTACGCCACCCACACTGATTGCGCAATCCATTAATCAATTACGAGCATTTTTGCACGAATATCAAGATATCGTTTGTAAGCCGCTGAATGGCAAAGGGGGTGCATTGGTCTTTCATTTGAAAGAAGGCGATGATAATGCCAATGTCGTATTTGATTTCTTGACTCACAGCGAAACTTGTCTCATCATGGCGCAGAAATTTATTCCTGAAATTAAGGCAGGCGATAAGCGCATTATTTTAATTAACGGTGAGCCTATCCCACACATGTTAGTGCGTCTGCCCCATGTAAATGATTGGCGTGGTAATTTGGCAGCGGGCGCAACAGGCGTTGTTAAACCACTCTCCCCTCAAGAAATTTCAATTAGCAAACAAGTTGGTCCTACCTTGCGTGAACGCGGTTTGTATTTTGTTGGTCTTGATGTAATCGGAAATTATTTAACCGAAATCAACATCACAAGCCCTACTTGCATTCGAGAAATCGATCGGGCAGTCGGCAGCAACATCTGCGCGCAATTATTGGATGTGATCGAGAAATTACTTTAACTATTTTCGTTTTTGGAATAATGAAGTTTTGAACAATATTGAGGGGATAAATATGCCATCAACTCTCCACTACTGGCTAGCATCACTCTATCTACCACAACCAAACTCACACATCTGGATCCAGGCCACACAAAAATCAGGCGGCATTGAAAAATTATTTTCAGCATCAATGAATCAGCTAACCGAAATGGGTCTCACCCCCGAACAAAGCATCGCAATCAAAACGCCCAATTGGCAAGCAGTAGAGCGCGATCTCCTGTGGTCCAAACAAATTCATCATCATTTACTAACGCTAGAGGATGCAACTTACCCAGCACTCTTAAAAGAAACTCACAACCCCCCTCGTGTATTATTTGTAAAAGGCAATGCTGCACTACTCAACACATTACAGGTTGGACTCGTTGGATCAAGGAATCCCACACCTTACGGCATGAATCAAGCCGAACAATTTGCTTATGCATTGGCCCAGGCGGGATTGACAGTGACAAGTGGTTTAGCGAGAGGTATTGATGGTGCGGGACATCGTGGCGCATTGCGTGGGTGTGGGCAAACGATTGCAGTTTTTGGTACAGGGCTTAACGTGATCTATCCTGCTTCACATATTGCGCTTGCTGGCGAGATACTCGAACGTGGCGGTGCACTTCTTTCTGAGTTGCCTTTGGATATGCCGCCACGCCCAATCCATTTTCCCTATCGTAATCGCATCATCAGTGGACTCAGCATCGGTGTGCTGGTTGTTGAAGCGGCACTAAAAAGTGGTTCATTGATTACCGCAAAGCATGCTTTATCGCAAAATCGAGAAGTATTTGCGATGCCTGGATCCATTCACAATCCCGCAGCGCGTGGGTGCCACGCCCTGATTCGACAAGGTGCTAAGTTGGTTGAAAGCGTACAAGATATATTAGATGAACTGAGCCAGTGGATCCCAGCCTGCGAAGCGCTCCCCTCCCCCAGAGGGAGAGGGACAGGGTGGGGAGATCAAAATCTAAATCATATATCCCCCCACCCTAACCCTCTCCCTCTGGGGGAGGGGAGCGCTTCGATTAGAGCAATATTTACACAAATAAGTTATGATGTTACGCCGATTGATACAATTATATTGCAAAGTGGATTGACGTCGGCTGAAGTTTCATCCATTCTTTTAGAATTAGAGTTAGCGGGGCATATTCAATCCGTCGCGGGCGGATATGTTCGTGTGCTAAAGAAATAAGACCATAAAATATGGGCCATCAATATGTTTGAGATATTAATGTATTTGTTCGAAAATTATATGGAAGGTGGCATTGCGCTCTCAGCCGATCCACGCAGCATCGTCAATGAACTTGAGCAGGCGGGTTTTAATCGTAATGAGATTGGTCGTGCCCTAGATTGGCTGGATGGCTTAAATCGTATACAAGACCTCACCATTGACCCATCGACCCCTTCTAAGGCGGTGCGGTACTATTCACTAGAAGAATGCGATCAGCTGGGATTAGAAGGACGAGGATTTTTACTCTATTTAGAGCAATTATCTATTTTGGATTCTAAAACAAGAGAAATTGTAATCGATCGCTTAATGGCGTTGAATCGTAACGAATTAAATTTAAATCGTATTAAATGGGTGGTACTTATCTCTCTATTTAGTCAGCCTGATAAAAAATCAGCGTTGTCTTTGCTGCAGGATATGATTCTCACAGATGCATTTAATGTACTGCATTAGGATGGGATAAATGCCTAATCATTTGGTGATCGTAGAGTCACCCGCTAAAGCAAAAACAATCAAAAAATATTTGGGCGCAGATTTTCATATTCTTGCTTCCTATGGCCATGTGCGCGATCTTTTGCCAAAAGCAGGCGCTGTCGATCCGACGCATCATTTTGCAATGCGCTATGAGGTGATTAAGAAAAACGAAAAACATGTTACCGCGATTATTGCGGCTATGAAAAAAGCAGATGCGCTCTATCTTGCAACGGATCCTGATCGCGAAGGAGAGGCGATCTCTTGGCATATTTATAATCTTCTGAAAGAGAAGAAAGCACTTGGTAAAAAACCAGTGCATCGTATCGCTTTCCATGAAATTACAAAGTCTGCGATCCAAGCTGCCGTTGCTCATCCGCGCAAAATTTCAATGGATCTTGTCAATGCGCAGCAAGCAAGACGAGCGCTGGATTATTTGGTTGGCTTTACATTATCACCTTTGCTTTGGAAAAAAGTACGCTATGGATTGTCAGCCGGGCGTGTTCAAAGCCCTGCACTCTGTATGATTGTTGCAAGAGAAGAAGAAATCGAGCGTTTTAAGTCGCAAGAATATTGGGATTTAACGGCTGCCTGTGTGGCAAGCGAGTCGCCATTTACTGCTAGATTGACCGTTTATAATGGAAAAAAGCTCGAGCAATTTTCTATTGTGACAGGTGATGAGGCGGAAAATGTTAAGCAGGTGGTGCTGAGTGCCGCTCATGGCGAGCTTGTTGTTCGTAAAGTAGAGAAAAAAGAACGTAAACGTAATCCTACTGCACCATTTATCACATCGACCTTACAGCAAGAAGCAGCGCGTAAATTAGGATTTGCCGTTCAGCGTACCATGCGTATTGCGCAGCAGCTATATGAAGGTATTGAACTCGAAGAAGGTTTGGCGGGTTTGATTACTTATATGCGTACAGATTCTGTGACGCTTTCACAAGATGCTATTCTCGAATTACGTGCGTGGATTGAAGGGCGTTATGGTAAAGAGAATGTTCCTCATGATGCACGTGTTTACAAAACGAAAGCAAAGAATGCACAAGAAGCGCATGAAGCGATTCGACCAACAGCCGTTTATCGTACTCCTGAATCCGTCCAGTCATTTTTATCACCCGAACAATTTAAATTATATGATTTAATTTGGAAGCGTACGGTGGCATCACAGATGATTTCGGCGACGATTAACACCATGACAGTTGATCTTGCAGCAGGTAAGTCACATCAATTTCGAGCGACCGGATCGACGATCGTTGATCCTGGCTATATGCGCGTTTATCAAGAAGGCAGTGACGATAAACAAGATGAATCACCAGATGAAGCATTGTTGCCACCGCTTAAAGAAGGCGATCGCGTGACGCTGCAGGAACTTAACTGCCATCAACATTTTACAGAGCCGCCGCCGCGTTACGGAGAAGCATCGTTAATTAAGGCGCTAGAAGAATATGGCATTGGCAGACCTTCTACTTATGCTGCGATTGTTCATACGTTGCAGACGCGCGGATATGTTTTGCTAGACAATAAACGATTTCATCCAACGGATGTGGGACGCATCGTTGCTAAATTTTTAATGCAGTATTTTACACGTTATGTGGATTACGGTTTTACTGCGCAACTAGAAGATGAGCTAGATGATATTGCGCGCGGTGAAAAAGAGTGGATTCCCTTACTTGAAATTTTTTGGGGTCCTTTTAAGTCACAGGTTGAGACGATTGGAGAAACGGTTAAACGACAGGATGTGACGCAAGAGAAAATAGATGAAAAATGTCCTGAGTGCGGTAAGGCTTTATACATGCGCTTGGGTAAACGCGATCGATTTATTGGTTGCAGTGGTTTTCCAGATTGTTCCTATACACGCGCACTGGGCGAGACGAAAGAAGAATCGCAAGAATCAGCCGAATTGGTTGAAGGACGCGTTTGTCCTGATTGTGGCAATACATTGAAAGTGCGACATAGCCAATTTGGAAAATTTATTGGCTGTAATGGCTATCCCAAGTGTAAATTCACAGAATCGTTACAAGGGGCAGCAAATGATACGGGTGTTGAGTGCCCTGAATGTAAATTAGGCAAAATGGTTAAACGACAATCACGTCGTGGTCGTGTCTTTTTCTCCTGCATGCGCTACCCTGATTGCAAATATGCTGT
>MGYE01000009.1:2389-6036 GCA_001801625.1 Gammaproteobacteria bacterium RIFCSPHIGHO2_12_FULL_42_10 | reverse complement strand
GTTAAACCATGCAGCCAATTTTTTGCATCCCCTCTCCTCCCGCTTCTCGGGAGGAGAGGGTTGGGGAGAGGAGGGTTATTTTCTTATTTTCTTGCGTGATTTTCGCAATGAACCCATCACCCGCCTTGGGATAGTTCTCCGGTATCTTGTGAGTTTCGGGAGGTATCCTAGAAGAAGACGAATTGCACAATGCTATGAGCGAAGCTTGCAGTTCAACAGACAGCGCTGGCTGTGGCCCTTTTACGAATTTATAAAAATTATACGCCGAGTAACTAGCGGCGATTAAGCAACCTGCTGTGCCGATAATAAAGCCTGGGAATGTAAAGCCTCCCACCATAGAAACGCCTGTGCCTATTGTCAGGAGCGCAACAATACCAAACCATTTAAGGTTCTCGAGAGCTTGTGCTTTGCGATTAATATAATCTTTGTAATCCAGATGATCTTTCGTTTTGGCATCTTTTTCCAGCTTATTCCACCTTTGTTTAGCGCGATGTGCGGTGATGCCAAAATAGATTGCGTAAGCACCGCAAATGGCTGTGCTTGCAGATAATAATACGGTGAAGGTGAGTGAGATACCCATTGCAACAGCAGCGCCTGTAAAGAACCCGACAATACCTGCAATCACAGCACCTGTTGTCCCTAAACTATTTGCTGTTTCCCAAGCAGCTTGCAGCAAAGCAATTCTGACCGTTTCTTCTGTTTCTTTGGAATCTTCGTTTTCTATGGAATCTTTTCTGACGAGATGATAGTGGTGCCAGAGCGATCCTGATTTTGTCAGCCCACAGAGTGCTGCGAAGGGAAAGACAAAAAATCGCATCGGCGTATTAAATAAGAAATCCGCACAAAAGTGCAGCATGGTAAAGATCGAGGCAAAATTAAGCGCTTCGGGTACAGAGACGCCCAGCATAACAGCTAGGGGGCGATAGGGTGTTTTTTTGGGTTGAATAAGTGGTTTTTTTTGTTCAGATGTGCTCGGCAGCATGAACTCCTCCTGATCTATTTTGGCTAGATCATATCATATGCGACCCCCTCCACTCCATGCTTTTTATGGAGGGGAGGGATGGGGAGGGGAGGGATGGGGAGGTAAAAATAGCCGTTTGTTGTTGATGATTAATATTATACCCTTCTCTCCCCAACCCTCTCCTCCCACAAAAAGCGTGGGAGGAGAGGGAGTGAGCTAAGGAATTGGCTATTGAGAGAGGGAGTGAGCTGAGGAATTGGCTATTGAGGGAAAATTTTTTAGGCAAAAAAAGGCGGCACTTATAAAAAGTACCGCCGAAAATGTTCAGTTTATATCAGGCATTCCATGCCTCAATAACCGTCCATGAACACACAAAACGAGGAGTGGTTGCATAAATCCTTTTTGCGAGAGTAGCCAATCCTTGACTACGAGAAAGAGTGTACTCTTTTAAAAAACCCTTGTAACCTAAGCTAAAGGTGCCTTTCTTGTGTGAAAAGGTGTGCGCAATGCAAGCTCACTTTTCGATAAATTTTAAATTATTTAAGTTTTATCAATATGATAGTGTGTGTTTTTATTGCTGTATCTGGACGGGTTAAGATAAAAAATTAGCAGTTGTCCTACACGTTTTGTAGGCAATGTCTCACAAATTGACAGGGTAATATGAAACAACATCTGACGCATTTAATTGAAGAAGCTTTAGATTCACTTGTTAAGCAGGGATTGCTGTCGTCATCTCTTGCTTCGATTCAAATTGAGGCAACTAAAGACCATCAGCACGGCGATTTTGCCTGTAATATTGCTTTGATGCTAGCGAAATCTGTTAAACAAAAACCACAAGATTTTGCAGCAAAGATCGTTGCTGCCATGCCTGCTTCACCCTACGTAGAAAAAATAGCCATTGCAGGTCCGGGGTTTATTAATTTTTTCCTTTCTACGCAAAGTGTTGGTGAAGTGGTGAAACGTATTCATGCTGAACGCAACCAGTTTGGTCGATGTGCAATCGGTAGAAAAAAACGTGTTTTAGTAGAATTTGTTTCATCCAATCCGACAGGCCCCTTACATGTTGGTCATGGTCGCCATGCGGCATTTGGTAATATTGTTTGTCATTTGTTAGATGCCATTGGATTTGATGTCGCTAGTGAATATTATGTGAATGATGCGGGACGACAAATTGATATTTTAACAGTGAGTGTTTGGCTTCGATATTTAAACGCTCTGGGAGAATCTGTGCCGTTTCCGGCAAATGCTTATCGAGGCGAATATGTCGTGACGATTGCAGAGACGATTAAAAAAGAACATAACGCGTCTTTTGCTGTGTCATCTCAATCTATTTTTACAGATCTGCCAAAAGATGAGAATGAAGGAGGCGATAAAGAACTCTACATTGACGCAGTAATTGAGCGGGCAAAGCAATTACTAGGTGCGAAGTATCAGCTACTCCTGGATAGGGGGCTTGCAAGCATTCTTGCAGATATTGAAAATGATTTAACAGAATTTGGCGTGACCTTTGATCGTTGGTTTTCAGAGCGCGAATTTATTGCAACAGGTGTAGTCGATGCATTATTGCAAAAATTAATGCTGAGTGGGCATACGTATGAATTAGAAGGTGCCACTTGGTTTCGTTCAACGAATTTTGGCGATGAGAAAGATCGCGTGTTGGTACGCTCAAATGGGGTGCGTACTTATTTTGCAAATGACATTGCTTATCATTTGAGTAAATTTGAGCGTGGCTTTGATCTGGCGGTCGATATTTTTGGTGCAGATCACCATGGCTATGTCGAACGTATGCGTGGTGCAATTACGGCTTCTGGTATTGATTCAGAAAGGCTAATCTACCTGCTAACGCAATTTGTTTCGTTATATCGAAGTGGAAAACCTGTTTCAATGTCTACGCGCGCGGGCGATTTTGTGACATTACGCGAACTTCGTCAGGAAGTAGGTAATGATGCAGCACGATTTTTTTATGTGATGCGTAAAGTGAATCAGCATATTGATTTTGATTTAGATTTAGCAAAATCACAATCTAACGATAATCCGATTTATTATGTTCAATATGCTTATGCACGTATTTGTAGTGTTTTAAAGCAGCTTGAAGCACGAGGATTGCAGTATAACGAAGAAAATGGCTTGGCTAATCTTCATTGCTTGGAAGAAATACATGAGCGACAATTGTTAAATTTATTGGCGCGTTATCCCGAAACAATTGTCGAGGCTGCGGTGCATTATGAACCGCAGATCCTAACGCAATATTTGCGTGATGTTGCCGCTTGTTTTCACGCTTACTACAATGCACATTCTTTTTTAGTGGAAGTGGTGTCTGTGCGTGATGCGAGACTTGCTTTAGTATTGGCGCTGCGCCAAGTGTTGCAAAATGGGTTTGAGATATTGGGCATCCATGCAAGGGAGAGCATGTAATTGACGCGATACCATCGATCACTTCGTCATAAAAAAGCAGCGCGTACGCGGTTTATTTCACGATTGCGTTTAGTGCTGTTTGTTATTTTATTATGTGGGTTGAGTATTTTTATTTATACAAAAAAAGCGTCGTTTCATGATCCTTATGTGCGTTTTACAAGCTGGGTGGCCATGCATCAAAAACACCCAAAGCCTGTCGTCCTGCGTAAAACACATCAGGCGCTAGCTAGTAAAGTGAACGAAACGCCTGACATTCAATTTGAATTTTATA
>MGYE01000009.1:0-2358 GCA_001801625.1 Gammaproteobacteria bacterium RIFCSPHIGHO2_12_FULL_42_10 | reverse complement strand
AAAATCCTAAAGGCGCATGGTTTGAATGATATCCCCTCTATTGCTCCCCTCCCCCACCGGGGGGTGAGGGAGGGGGTAAATTTTTACAAACCGTTATGTATTTTGATCCCCCCACCCTCACCCCCCGGTGGGGGAGGGGAGCAATAGAGGAGTTATTTCCATTGATTTACAGCATGACAGCGTTTGCAAGACTCGAACAGGAGACAGATCACGGCCACTTTATTTGCGATATTCGTTCCGTGAATCACCGCTATTTAGATGTGAATGTACGCTTATCAGAAGTGTTATTACCCTTTGAAACGCTCATTCGTGATGGTATTCGAGAGCATGCAAAACGTGGCAAAGTTGATTGTTCGATGCGTTTTGAGTTAAAAGCAAAAATAGCGCAAGGTGCGTTAGTGGTAAATCATGCCCTGGTGACTGAATTATGTCGTGTGAATGATGAGATTCGTGCTGTATTACGTGAATCTCTGCCTGCTAATCCTGCTGATATTTGGCGTTTTCCTGGTGTGCTTGAAACGCAAACGATCGATGCGTTGCAATTAAAAGACGTTTTTTTATCAACGTTTGAGCAAACACTACAAATATTTCTTGCAGCACGCGCCAGAGAAGGCGAAACGATTTTGCAATTATTCAAAGAAAGAATTGCCAGTATGCGAACCGTGATTTTGCAAGTGAAAGAGCGCTTGCCGATTGTTATGGCGACAACGACAGAAAATTTATTGGCGCGTTTTAAAGATCTTGAAGCGCAACTCGATGCGAATCGATTAGAGCAAGAAATGGTGATATTTGCACAGAAGATCGATATTTCTGAAGAGATCGATCGTCTGGGTATTCACCTTTTCGAGATGGATCGCGTATTGAAAGAAGGTGGGTTGGTCGGCCGTCGTTTGGATTTTCTTTTGCAGGAATTGAACCGTGAAGCAAATACGCTAGGCTCTAAATCAGTCGATGCTGTGATTACGCATGCCGCCGTAGAATTGAAGGTGTTAATTGAGCAGATTCGCGAACAAGTCCAAAACGTAGCATGAGTGAATAATTTTTGACCTTTAAAAATTACAATGCTGATAATGTTGACATAGTTTGGCGATGCGACTAGACTACCGCTCACATTCCTTCTATCATGCGCGAGTTCTTTAAGTGGTTCTGATGTGGTTTCCTAGTCTTAGATAATCAGCGTCGCTTGTGTTAGAAGGGAAGATAGCTCTCTTTATATAACTCAATTGAATCGATTAGGAGATTTTTATGGATTTGAATTTGACCAGATTAAGAAACTTAGTGAATGGTGTTGCTGCTACTGCTACTGCAGGCGCACAACCTCCGATGGCCGCTGATGACCAATTTTTACTATCAGCCTCCAAATTACTTGCAGATCTTGATGTGCAAGAAAAAAACGCAACATTATCTGACAAAGAAGCAAAGGAACTGCAAGCTGTTGTGGATAAAACCGTTGAGATCATTGAGAACGTTAGAAAGCTTTCATCAGCTAACCTTGCTCAAGCAACAAGAACACAGATATTATCAACATTATCACAATCATTAAAAGAGTACCATGAAAGCTCCGACAAATTACGTCGTTTCCCGTGGGGTAAGGTGATCGCTGCTTCCATGTTAACGCTGCTTTCCGTTGCCGTGATTGCTGCTAGTGCTGCCTTAGTTGCTGTTTCATTAGGTGCTGCAACACTAGCCGTGATCCCAGCCATCACTGCTTACTTTGCCGCAATGCCTACTCTTTGGGCATCAGTTGGTGCTGCTGGTGCGTTGCTTGCTGGCCCAACATTGGGTGGCGTCGCTGGTACATTATTCAACAGATCAATTCAACCTAACAAAGTACGTGCTAGCATAAATGACGTTGAAGGAGTCGCACATGTTGCCATGCGCAAAGCATCAGGAGAAACACGAAGCTAATGTGTCAAGCTGCATAAGCTTACCAAATACTTAGTGCGTTACTCCAGAATCCACGCTGCTGAGCAATCAGAAGCGTGGATTTTTATTTGAACGGGTGAGGGTTATCTCATTTCGTCATCCCTAAACGCTGCATCATTTCAACTTCTGAAAAATGTGGTGCAGGATGTGAGAAAAAAAATGTCCACAGTAGGATGAGACCTGCTATTTTCAGTGTGACTGCGAGTGTGATGGCTTTGCGGTAAGGGGTGCGGGTGAAAAATGGCATGAGGGTTGGTCCTGGTTGGTTTTGTGGTGGGGTGGGGGTTTGAGTTGTGGAGGATTTAGCCCTCCTCTCCCCGACCCTCTCCTCCCGCATAAAGCGCGGGAGGAGAGGGGACGCAGAAATGTGGGGGTTATGCGTGTTCTTGTTCTAGGACTTTTAGGACCATCCCAAGGCGTTCTTCGGAGAAT
>MGYE01000008.1:17120-38725 GCA_001801625.1 Gammaproteobacteria bacterium RIFCSPHIGHO2_12_FULL_42_10 | reverse complement strand
TCTTTGGTAGGCGGGATGAAAGCCTGGCAAACATGCGGTTGATGTTGTGGATTACCATTAGGCGATTGTTATGTTGCTAAAAAAAAGAGCCCCCACACCGCCTGGTCAAATGTTATTAAAAGCATTTTTAGAGCTTTATGGCATGACTCAAAAACAATTTGTTGAAATTACATGATTTCATATTGTGGGCCGCTGCCACCTTCTGGCGGTGTCCAGGTGATGTTTTGTGTGGGGTCTTTGATATCACATGCTTTGCAGTGTATGCAATTGCTAGCATGAATGACTAATTTCGGAATGTTTGATTGATCGTAGATGATCTCATAGACGCCAGCAGGGCAATAGCGTGTCTCTGGTGAGGCATATTGTTTTAAGTTAATTTCAATTGCCGTTTTTTCATCTTTTAATTTTAAATGGCACGGCTCATCTTCGTCGCTTTGAATATGAGCAAGATGGAGCGATGTGGCGAGATCAAATGTCACGCACTGATCGTGTTTAGGATAGCTGATTGGTTGACATTGATCCGCTTTTTGTAGTGTGCTGTTGTCAGGATAAGCGTGTTTTAAAGTCCAAGGTGCTCTGCCACGGAAAAGATAGGTATCTAATGCTGCATATAGCAGCCCGCTTAGAAGTCCCCAACGCATGCCAGGACGAATATTGCGCGCAAGATAGAGTTCACGCCAGAGCCAGGTTTTTTTGAGAGCGACAGGATAAGCCGTGCATTCTTTTGATTGATTTGTTGTGAGTGCGTGAGGGGTGGCAGTATTGACACTATTTTTCAATAATTCAAAAAGACTATCTCCTGCAACGATGCCGGATTTCATTGCGTGATGAATGCCTTTCATTTTTGGAACATTTAACAATCCAGCGGCATCGCCTATGATGATACCGCCTGGAAAGGTGAGTTTTGGGATGGACTGTAGCCCACCTTCCGAGAGCGCTCTTGCGCCATAGGCAATTCGACGACCTGTTGCAAGTAACGGATAGATCGCTCTGTGCGATTTAAAACATTGAAAGGTCTCGTAAGGATTAAGATAGGGATTTTGATAGTCGAGGCCAACGACAAAACCAATGGATAGTAAATTTTCTCCAAAGTGATAAATGAATGATCCGCCGTAAGTTGCATTATCTAGTGGGTAACCGACTGTATGTGTGACAGAACCTTTCTTGTGATATTCCGGTGGGATTTCCCAGATTTCTTTAATGCCCAATCCATAGGTTTGAGGCGATGCATTTTTTTGTAAATTAAAATGCGCGATCATTTTTTGTGTGACGGAGCCGTGACAGCCTTCAGCGAGTACGATTTGTTTGGCAAATATATCGATGTTAGGTTGAAAGGTTGCTTTTGGTTTGTTTGCGCGATCAATGCCTTTTGCGCCAATACGCACGCCTGTGACATGATTGTTGTTGAGCAGTGCTTCAGTGACTGCAAAGCCAGGAAAAATCTGTACATTTAAATTTTCCGCTTCTTTTGCTAAAAATCTGCTGAATTGATCGAGACTGATGATGTAATGGCCCTGATTTTTCATTGGACTTGGCGTTGGTAAACGCCACGCTTTTTTTTGCGTTAAAAATAAAAATTGATCTTTTGTAACGGGCGTCAGGGGTTCTTTGAATCTTTGTTGCCAATCGGGTATGAGTTCATTTGCAGCACGTGGGTCAAGTACGGCACCCGATAAAAGATGAGAGCCAATTTCAGCACCTTTTTCAATAATACAGATATTAAGGTTGCATTGGTTGCGTTGACATAATTGCGCTAATCGAATACCAGTCGCAAGTCCTGCGGGACCACCACCGACAATGGCGACATCAAACTTCATCGTTGTTTGTTCAGACATATCTCTCTCTGTTACTTAAAGATGAAAATCATTTATGAGTAGGGCGGATTAGGCGTTTTTTGCCGTAATCCACCCTTATTTCTCACATTACGCTGGTATTGTCGTCCCGCGCAGTTTTTAGCGCGGGATCTACCGTTTTTCATAACGACACGTATTGCCATGACAGGTGCGTATAAAACGCGCATCTTAAATCTTAACAGGCAAGATTACCAATTCCTTCCCATGTAAATGCAGCGCGCGTTGCAGAGCAAAGGGTGTTTCATTATGCAAGATGCGCATCATTAAATTGTCATTTGCAAAAATTGTTTTACTTGCGAAAAACACACAGTTAGCATATTTTTTGCTGATTTTCTCAGATAATTTCGTGAGCTCTTCTACTGTGTCTGTACCAAAGACAACATAGGCCTCTGAAGCCATACTGTATTGATGACAATAATCAACAAAGTATTGTAAATTTTCATTCACAACATTGCGCATATTTTCTAGGGCTATTTGTCCAGTAAAACTTTCTACATCAACAATGCCCGCTGTTAAAAAAATAAAATTTTTAAAATGATTTGGAAACATGCGAATAATGCTAAGTAGTGTATGCATGGCAACGCCTGTGCTTTTGCCAACAAAAATAACGGCGGTTGATTGGTCAGGGCGAAGCTCGACCGGTATGAGAGGATACATAATAGATTGATGCAGGGTGATATCAAGCGCGTCTAATTTCTTATTAAATTGATTATAGTGTTGTTTGATAAGCAAACAGACCGCAATGACAACGCAAGTGGTGATGACGGTCAGCCAACCGCCCGATTCAAATTTAGTAATTAAGGTGACGCATAAAATACTGGTTGTGATGATGCATGCTGTTGCAGATAAACTGAATCGTCCAATCCAATATTGAGAGGCGCGCTGACGGTTTTTGGCCCAATAGACGCATAATCCAAATAAGGACAATGAAAAGGTGATGAAGACATTGATACTATAAAGAATGACTAGAATAGTCACTTTGCCTTGGCACCACCATAAAATGGCAAGTGCCCCAATACCAAAGAGAAATAACCCATTTTGGATGACTAAGCGCGTCGAAAGATGACGAAAGCGATTAGGTACCCATCCATCAATGGCCATATTAGCAAGTGCGCTGGGCCCTGCTAGAAAACCAGTGTTAGCGGCAATACATAAAAGCCCCGCTTCAAATAGTAGCGTGAGAAATAACGCAAACTGACCCATGGATGAATCGCCAAGAATCTCATGAAAAACGACGGCATTCAGTGTTTGGCCGGCGTGTGGTGTTGGCCCCCAGAGCAAAAAGAGAAGAATCATGCCGGTTGCCGTCATGCTGAGTGAAATGGCAATGTAGAACATAGTCCATTTGCCCGTTGTAACGCGTGGTTCGCGTAATCGATTGACATTATTTGAGACTGCTTCAAGACCTGTATAGGTGCCGCTACCTAGCGAATAGGCATGCAAAATCAGTGCAAGAACGGGTAACCAGCCGAGCTCATGAATGGCTGTTTTTGTTTCTATTAGCGTATGCGGCACAATTTGTAACAGACCTTTTGAATGCGTGCTAATGCCATATATGATTAAACCGACATGTAATACAAAAAAGCCGATAAAAATAGGCATCATAAATTTAATGGATTCTTTCATGCCGCGCATATTGAGTAAAATTAAAGTAAAAATTAAAAAAACTTCAGCGAGTAATTTGTATGTTAGTAAGTGTGTTGGCATGAGACTAAAAATGGCATCCATTGCGCTTGCCGTTGAGACGGCAATGGTCAGCATATAATCGACAAGCAATGCGGCACCCGAGATGAGCCCTAGATGCGGACCTAGTAATTGCGAAGCAACTTTATATCCGCCACCGCCGCTTGGAAATAGTTCGATGACTTGGTTGTAGCCAATTGAGATGACAAAGACGGTAATAGCTGTCGCAATCGCGATATAGAGCGCGAAGTGTGGATAATGACCGAGTGCTATGTAGGCTTCTTCGGGGCCATAACAAGAAGAAGAAAGACCATCTGCGCCTAGTCCAATCCATGCAAAGAAGGCAATGAGAGAAACGTGACGTAAAATGACTGGATTAAAAGGATTCAGGCGATCGCCTAATAGGAAGCGTTTTGTTTTGGTGATATAAGACATTTGGATATTGTATCGTTACTGAAGTGATGTGTCATGTTAACCGTACGACCCCTAGCCCGGATATTTCATCATATAGCACCTGCGGACGTGAAAATGGCTTGTCTGCTGCGTTGCAAGAAGAAAAATGGCTGGGCACATATATACAATATGCTCCCAGCCATTTTTCTTCTTGCGCCTTGCAGACAAGCCATTTTCACGCCCTCGTTACACTATATGATGAAAGATCCGGGCTAGGGCTTTCTTATTAAAGTCACCTCGTCATCGCGAGGCCACGAAGTGTTTGGCCGTGGCGATCCAGATTCTATGGATTGCCACACCCTGCAAAAAGCGCAGGGCAATGACGAGGCTATTTTAATGAGGGGGGTCATCCTAGACGGCATGCTCCATCCAGACGGATGGTGGTGCCGTTTAGCATGGTATTTTCAATAATCTGTTTGACTAGCATGGCATATTCATCAGGATGCGCTAATCGTTTTGGAAAGGGTACGGCATCAATGAGTGCTTTTTTTGCTTCCAATGATATTTTTTCAAACATAGGCGTGTCGACGATGCCGGGCGCAATGGCCATGACACGGATGTTGAAAGGAGCTAGTTCACGCGCTGCAGGTAAGGTGAGGCTAATCATGCCACCTTTAGAGGCGCTATAGGCAGTTTGGCCAATTTGGCCTTCGAAAGCTGCAATGGACGCGGTATTGATAATTACACCGCGCTCTTCTGAGTCATCGGGTATAGATAATTGTTGCATGGCTTGCACGGCAATGCGCATGACATTGAATGTGCCGATGAGATTGACTTCAATAACATGCCGAAATTCTTCAAGTGGCATCACACCTTGCTTGTTGACCATTCTTCTGCTGTGGACGATGCCCGCACAATTAATACAAATACGTGCTGGCCCAAATTGTGAGGCTGCTTTCTCAATGGCTTGTTCTACGCTTTCTGCTTGTGTAACATCACAATAGATGGCGCATCCTTGTATTGCGCTCGCTATTTTTTGTGCAGCTTCAAGTTGTGTATCCAGAATGGCAACTTTTGCGCCTGTCTTTGAAAGCAGTCTTGCAGTAGCTGCGCCCATACCCGATGCGCCGCCTGTGATAATGATTGATGAATTTTGAATATGCATGATTTAGTGTGCCTGCGAGTGAGGTTGGGTGCAAGACGTGAGATTGTATTATATTTAATAATAGGACAACTAATGAAAATCCTAGTTGCTATAAAACGCGTTATTGATTTTAAAGTGTCCGTTCGTTTAAAGCAGGATCAATCTGAGATTGAAACTAACAATGTTAAGATGTCAATGAACCCGTTTGATGAAATTGCTGTTGAAGAAGCGTTGCGTATTAAAGAAAAGGGGTTGGCAACGGACGTGATCGTTGTTTCTATTGGGAGTGATGCCTGTCAAGAAACATTGCGCACGGCACTTGCGATGGGCGCAGATCGCGCCTATTTAGTGAGAACATCTCTTACAATGCCGCCGCTTGAACTGGCAAAGATTTTAAAAAAAATTGCAGAACAAGAATCGCCTTCGCTGATTATGCTCGGCAAACAAGCGATCGATTCAGACGATAATCAAGTGGGCCAAATGTTGGCGGGTTTGCTGAATTGGCCGCAGGGAACATTTGTATCACAACTCGTATTTCATGAGACAGGTATTCGTGTGACGCGCGAAGTAGACGGTGGCTTAGAAACATTATCGCTGAAGTTACCTGCCGTGGTGACGACGGATTTACGTTTAAATGAACCGCGTTATATGACGTTGCCCAATATTGTGCAATCTAAACGAAAACCATTAACGTTAATTGAAGCAGAGACGTTGGTTACTTGTTTAGAGCCACGCGTTAAAGTACTTTCTGTCGCGCTTTCAAAGCAAGATCGTCGAAAAGTACGTGTTGAGCATGTTGCTGATTTAGTACAATGCCTCCAACAGGCAGGCTATCTATGACCGTTTTATTAATTGTAGAACATGATTGTCGCACGATTAAGCAGGCAACTTACCATGCCATGACGGCTGCGGCACAGTTTAATCAAGCCGTTGATTTACTCATCATCGGTAAAGATTGCCATACCGTTGCCGCTATGGGTAGTACTTTGCCAGGCATTTCAAAAGTTTTAGTTGCAGATCATGCTTGTTATGAACATCAACTTCCTGAAAATTGTTCAGTATTGATTGCAAATCTTGCCAAAAATTATGAAGTTGTGTTAGCGGCTGCAACGACCTTTGGTAAAAATATTTTGCCACGTGTTGCTGCCTTGTTAGACAAAGCCATGTTGAGTGATGTCATCAAAATTATTTCGCCTGATACATTTGTTCGTCCAATCTATGCGGGAAATGTGCTTCAAACAGTGCAGCTATTAGAATCGATTAAAATATTAACGATACGCGCGACAGCATTTCAAGCAGTCACACTAGGCGAATCACCCGTTGCAACCATGAGTACAATCGACCAACCTATTCAAAATACGCTCTCTCAATTTGAAAGCGTGCATGAAACACAGTCGGTACGTCCTGAATTAACAACGGCACGCGTTGTTGTATCAGGTGGGCGTGGATTAAAAAGCGCAGAGCATTTTAAAATGGTCGAGTCGCTGGCTGATTGTTTAAAGGGGGCAGTGGGGGCATCACGTGCGGTTGTCGATGCAGAATGGGTGCCAAATGATTATCAAGTGGGCCAAACGGGGAAGATTGTGGCGCCGGATCTTTATATTGCAGTGGGTATTTCAGGTGCGATTCAACATTTAGCGGGGATGAAAGAGAGTAAATTAATTATAGCGATTAATAGCGATCCTGATGCACCTATTTTTCAGGCATCGGATTATTATATCGTGGGCGATCTTTTTAAGATTTTGCCAGAGTTGATTGCAGCCTTGCAAAAAGTGGTATAATGAGAGAAATTATCTTACACGCCATCATCCAGAAGCGCGTTTCTGGATGATGGCGTGTAAGATCAGTGAATAATCAATTTAAAACGAGTATCAAATAATGCCAAAACAAATTAATTATTCACAAGATTCTGATGATGACGATCAAACAGGCCAAGGTGGTGACGCAGGTAGTGGGATCGCTTTTCATGAATTTATTGCAAGTGGCGCACCCTTGCGCGATGATTTATTGTCGGGCGGAGAGCAGAGACGTTTACTCCAAGTGCATCAGCAATTACACGCTGCTTATGTTGAAAAACAAAAAACAGCACAGGATAAACGACAACAATTAAAAGAAGGCAAAGTGTCATTGGAGGCCTATCGCAATGAAAAGGGCCAAGGCGCAACGAGTGATTACCAAAATCACCCTGTATTGAGCAAAGAGGCACAATTTAGCGGTATGGACAATCAAGTCAATGCAGTGCCAACCGAGAACAATGCAGAAACAAATAACGACAAGCGGGAAGAGTTGCAATACCAATATAGGTTGGCCAATCAACCGCAGCTTGCCGAACGTCTCCAACCGCCTAAACTGATACGGCACTAAACTTCATTATGCTGACATTCGCTGATTCCATTCTAGAAGAGAATATGCATGATGTGCGTCAGTGGGTTGCGCGTGGTGTCGATGTTAATCAAATTGATCCTTATGGATTCACCCCTTTAATCGAAGCTGCCATCGTTAATAATGTTGAAATCAGTCAATATCTTTTAGAGGCAGGTGCTAGTTCACTCGGGCAAGATGTGACGGGTGGCACGGCCCTACATTGGGCGGTTGAAAATAATAATCTCAATTTAACACGCTTATTATTAAAGTATCACGCAGATCCCAATGCCACCAATCTTGCTGGCCAGCCTGTGTTAGTGATGCCTATTTTGCGTCGGCAGCAGGCACTAAAAACACTCTTGATACAAGCCGATGCGAGTCTTTTGTTTGCGCAGGATTATATCAATACAAAATTGTTAGGCCATGTTTTTGAATTGGTTGGATTGGCATCGATCGTTAATCCACAAAATCATTATATTGATGTTGATTTCGAGGGATTTTATTTACCAGTGACACTGGATTTAATCTCACATGCACTTGCAGAATTTCAAAATCATTTTGCAGCTCGAAAGTGGCGTCATTATTTTGGTGTGAGTCAACTCATTATTGATTGTTTAAGCCGTGCACGTGAGTTGATTCAATATCAACAATATCGTGTCGATAAAAAGAAAGTGAACGATAGAATCGAGGCATTGCTTGCCGTTGATCCATTGATTATTCCAGTTGGATACGAAGGGCATGCGATTACTTTTATTAAATTTGGTGAGTGGTGGGTTAAATGTGATCGCCGTGAAGATAGCCGTTTATTTGATAATATCATGTTTTATCGAATCAATAACCCTCAAAATCTAACAACAAATTTTATAAAAAGTTTGATTTACGTTAAACAAACGGATAATTTTATTAACCATGAGCTGGATCATCTTTTAGATTTGCAGCCTATTACAGAACTGAAGATTGAATCACAAATTAGTGGCAATTGCTCCTGGGCGAATGTTGAAGCAGCGATACCCGCATTATTTTTCATGATTTTACTGCAGTCAAATGAAGGCGAAAAGCCTGATGATTATTACAAAACATTGACATTAAACTTTTTTCATCGATGGCGAGACTGGAATAAAGAACGATTGTTGCAGTTTTGTATTCAGAGTTACAATGAGGCTGATAGTATTAGAAAGGCTTGCAAAGCAGAAATCTTAGCTGCTATTTTATTCCAGCGTTGCGATTTGGATAACCGTACTGATCGCGACCGCATTGAATCCATTGCATCACTTTTAATATCATCCCCTTATAATTATATTTTAAAGAATTATTTGCGAGTGTGCTACTATCAAAATATTACGCCCGCTGGCAAGCGTTTTGCAGAATTCTTGAAGGAATATAATTTTCCGTAAAATGGGATGTTGTGGAAAGTGGCCCTCCTCTCCCCATCCCTCTCCTCCCGCATAAAGCGCGGGCGGAGAGGGTGACTCAAAAGTGATTTCTTTTCGGATGACGAGGTGTCCGCTATTGCGACCCCCTCTCCTCCCGCTTCTCGGAGGAGAGGGATGGGGAGAGGAGGGTGTTTCATTTACTTTCTGCTACAAGCTAAATACTCTCCGCACAATTTTATCAACACTGGGATGTGATGCGAGTGCACTCGCATAGTCAGCATGAATATCAAGTGAACGCAGTGACCATCTCTGATTATTTAACGTGATCGTTTCAATCATGTCGTTTGCAGAAACGATGACTTGTTCTAATGGTATCGTTAAGAGTCCAACACCCATTGCTTTCAAGATGGCTTCTTTGCGAGACCAGATGCGATAAAAGGCAACATGACGTTCTTGCGCGGTGAGTGCTGCTAAGGTAGCACATTCTTGTGTGCTGAAATAACGTTTTGCAATAGCCAGTGGGTCGCGTTTAATAATTTTTTCAATATCCACACCTACTGCGAGTGTTGAAATACTAAAGATTGCGATATCATCAGAATGCGCTAGATTAAATTGAATGGGCGTTCGTGTATCATCTTGTGTGAGGTATGGTTTTTTATGTTCCGTATAAGAAAATTGGATCACCTGTGGTGACTGATCTGAATATTGAGCTAGCAGTAAACGTAATACCCCTCGTGAAATGATATAGCGCTCTTTGCTCAACGCAATACAGAGTTTGTCAGCGCGTAAACGTTCGTCTGTACTGAGTAATGCATATAAATTCTCTGAGTGGTTTTTAAAATGAGAAAATTGAATGGACCAAACATGCGCTTCATTGGGGTGAAGTTGACTCATGTGGTATGACCTTTACATCGCCTGCTGAGATTGCGTGCAGGGTACCATCCTTTTGTTGCACAATCAAATGCCCAAGATGATTAACGCCAGCCATTAAGCCCGCCGTTTCGTTGCCATTATTGATTAATGTGATTGTTTTGTTTTTCAGATAATCAACCGCTTCCCATTCATTTAAAAAATAAATTAAACCATACTTTTCAAAATTTTTAATGTATTGGATGAGTGTATTAATGTAAAGACTACATAATCGATTACGATCAAATGGTTGCCCTGTCATTTTACGTAATGATGTAAAGGACTGTGAAATGGCAGCATGAGGCGCATGCATCATGTTGACATTAAGCCCCGTGCCGATGATTGCGCGGCATTGCCCATGTGATTCTGCTTGCACCATGATTAAATTGCCAGCGAGTTTTTTTTTGTTATATAAAACATCGTTTGGCCATTTTGCGGCAAGTGATTGCGTGATGCCTGCTGCTTTTAATGTTGCAATGATCGCAAGGCTAATCACAAGACTTAAGCCTGAGAGTTCGCTTACATCTTTTTGGAAGGAATACGTACATGAAAGATAGATATTCTGCCCGAAAGGGGAATGCCATGATCGTTGCAAACGTCCCAGTCCACCTGTTTGTGTTTCAGCAAGGCAGATGCTGATATTTTTATTTTTGATGCGGGGCTGAGGCACACAATAGGTATTGGTTGAGTGAATGGATTCAAAAATAGTGAAATCAATATTAGCAGTCTGAATACCACGTTTAATTGTTTTTTGATTTAACAAGATGAGCGGTTCTGCAAGCGCATATCCCTTACCTTTCATGGCATGGACTGGAATGCCATATTTTTCGAGTTTTTGAATGGCTTTCCAGACGGCACTACGGCTGATTTGTAATCTACTACTGAGTGTCGTACCATCGTGGTAGTTGCCATCGTTTAGAATGTTAACTAACTTTGTGAATGTAGTAGAGAATTTTTTCATGCGTTATCATTCCCGATTTGCGATTGCAGCGCAATGAGATTAGTGGTTTATCTGATGAAGGAATTTGCATGATACAGCAAATCGACCCCGTTGTGATTGTCAGTTTTACAAGAACGCCTATTGGTAACTTACTTGGTGTTTTGAAAGATTTTTCTGCCTCGCAATTAGGCGCACAAGCAATACAGGCGGCTATCTCAAAAGCAGGCCTTGATGTTTCTCAATTAGATGCCGTGATCATGGGATGTGTTTTGCAAGCAGGGCAGGGGCAAGCGCCTGCAAGACAGGCTGCAATGCGTGCAGGGCTGCCGGTGACAACACCTTGCACAACCATTAATAAAATGTGCGGATCAGGCATGCAGTCTGTGATTTATGCACACGATGCCATTGCGGCGGGGTCTCTAGATAGCATCATTGCAGGTGGTATGGAAAGCATGACGAATGCGCCCTATCTTTTAAGCAAGGCACGGCAAGGTTATCGGCTGGGGGCAGGCGAGCTGCTTGATCATTTAATGGTAGATGGCCTAGAAGATGCTTATGAAGCAAAACGTCCAATGGGTTATTTTGCAGAACGCTGTGCAGAAAAATATGGGCTGACGCGTGAAGCCCAAGATCAATTTGCGATGCGCTCATTTGAACGTGCGAAAGAAGCAACGCTTAATAAGTTATTTTCTGATGAAATCGTGCCGCTTGTCTTAAAAACAAAACAAGGCGAGCAAATGATTGATAAGGATGAGCATCCGTTCAGTGTAGACCCCGCAAGAATCCCAACACTATCGCCAATTTTTAAAACAAGTACATCCTCAAACGGTGCGTCTCCCTCCCCCATAGGGGGAGGGGGCGCACCGACTGTGACCGCAGGCAATTCAAGTTCTATTGCAGATGGGGCGGCAGCACTTGTTTTGATGCGACAATCCGCTGCTCAGAAATTAGGAATCACACCCATCGCCCGCATTGTTGGGCATCAAGTGACTGCAAGAGCCCCTAGTGAATTTACAATTGCGCCGATCGATGCCATCCAAAAACTCCTAGAAAAAATCCAGTGGACGATTCAAGATGTCGCTCTTTTTGAAATCAACGAAGCTTTTGCTGTGGTGACTCTGGTAACCATGCAAACATTGAAGATCCCAATCGAAAAAGTCAATATTCACGGCGGTGCCTGTGCGCTAGGCCACCCTATCGGCGCCTCAGGCGCTCGTATCTTAGTCACGTTGTTGGCTGCATTAAAACAAAACCACCTAAAACGCGGCATCGCGTCACTTTGCATTGGCGGCGGCGAAGCAAGCGCTGTGGCAGTTGAGATGGTGTAAGGTGGATTAGGCACGCTTTTGCGCCGTAATCCACCATCAACCACGCGATAACGATAATGGTGGATTACGGCGCAAAAGCGTGCCTAATCCACCTTACCTATACTTATTGTTATGTGCGATGTTTCGCGTGCGTCGATTGTGTGACTGCCTCAATTTTATTTTTGAGATGTGTGTGATCTGGCAAATATATTTGAAGTTGCGTTAATTGCATATTGAGCTGGTCTTGCAACAAGCGACCAATAAACCCTTTCTGTTGTTTTGGCACATCAGGATCACTTAAAGCATTGCGTGCGACAGTAAGAAACATTTGTGAAGTAATATCATTGAGCCTGCTGTAGCCTTTTTTATTTAATTTGTTAAATTTTCGTAACTCCCCAGGTTGTCATCCCGAGGCGCGCTTTTTGCGACGAGGGATGACAACCTGGGGAGTTACGGATATTCCAGAGGAAGGGTTAAGTGTACACCTGCGTGGCTATGGTTGAGCGACCGTTTTCAAGTTTGTGGCAAAAAATGGCCGCATTAATTATGTGACGACAAATATGGAAAACCCAACACGAGAAGACGTTAAAAAAGTCATTGAAGCACGTTGGTCTATCGAAGTTTATCATCGGGAATTACAGCAAACTTGCGGTATTGAACGTTGTCAGGCACGCACAGGTCGAGCGCAAAGAAATCACATTTGTCTTTCTATATTGGCATGGATTGATAAATATCGTCGTAGATTCTCTGAACATTTGTCCTTTTATCAACAAGACTGGGATGTGATTAAACATGGCATCTCAAACAGCATTAAACTGATTATGGCTGCTGGCTAAATTAGTAAAGTGCGAAACTCCTGATATAATGTTCTGGAGAGGGTGATGCATTAGAAGATGAATCAACTACTACCTCTCCTGAATGTGTTGATTGGTTATCTAAAATGCTATCGGGACCAATTACCTGAACAGACGATGCTTCAATCGGCTGATCCTGTCTCATCTGTGGAGTATGCGCAGGATGCTTCCAGAAAGCATCTAGTATCTCTGCTTGAGAACTAGCACGAGAGATTGATGATGCAATTTCCATCACATTGCGTGATCGATGACGCCACATGATCATAGAGTATATCAAGCCCACTGTTAAAGTAACGCCCACAACAAGCATCGTAATAGCAACAGGTGGTGATAATATGCTTGCAAGAAGACCGGCTATGCCTAAACCCATGCCAACCATACCGCCTATGAGCAGCAAGCAAGCGATGATTGAGAATAGACTTATTTTCTTAGAGTCTGTATTTGGTCTGATAGGAGGGGTGCTGGGTCTGCTATTATATTGTGGTAAAGGTTGTGCTGGGATATGCCACACAACATCATTACCGCTATCGCTACTTGATGCAGGGCTTACGGGGCGCAAGGTTGTTGGATGATTATTAATACTTAACCTGCGACGTGCATCAAGCGCATTTTTAGCAAGTATGTTTAGTTCTGCAATGCTCGTGAGCGCTCTCTCTGTGAGCATCGGGAAAATATGATCATCTTCTATGAGGGGCTCTGCAAATGCTAGATGATTATGCTCTACTAATGATAATAAAAAATTACTGCAGGCTGTTTTGCCATCGCGAGTTGTAATCTCGTTTAATTTATTGAGGAAGGTGTGACTTTTAAGTAATGCTTGAGCGTCACTTTTTATTAATAAAAATTTTGCTATGATTGGAATTTCTGTAAGAGTGATTCTTTTTAGAAAGGAGGCATGTATTAGTAGTGATTTTGCATTCTTAGTGCGAGGATGTTTTTCTAAAAAATTTCTTGCCAATTCAAAGTTAAATCTTTCTACAAAGGCGGTATTCGCTGTGAATACTTCCTCAAATTCTTCGGTGGTGATAGTTGTTGCCCATTCGACCAGACGTGTGTCACTCAAATGGCTTACCACGACAGAAGATTTTAAGAGCGTTACACAGGCACTGTTGACGATAGCAATCTGCATTATTCGCAATGCAGCAACTTCAGTGCAATGCGCAAGAATAATAGGATGATCAACCGCAACAGCGCTCATTAATGTTGCAACGCGATGACTGAGCTGTATAGACAAGGCTGCAAGACGCCGATCTAGTGGCGGGGAATCTTCTAAAATAGGCATCAAATAATCTAACCACTCCCCCCTCTCATCCCACTCAATACATTATTGATCGAATGCGTGATGCGAGATGAAGACTTGTAATCAGCAACGGCTCGGTTGATACAGGATTCTATTAAGCAAGGACCTCTGTAGAGGTCAGGCGCAAACAGATTATTCAACAACGTCAATCCCTTTCCCGATAAAAAGCGATTCAATTGGGGATCGCACGCAAGACCCACAACAATATCCATGATGGCTCTATCTGCAACAGGCATCTGATGCAGTGCATTATTGTTATCTAGTCTTCGCCGAAGTGCGACCATGTTATGGATGACGGCGAAGCTTTCCTCTATCTCTAGATAAGCTTGAAAGACAGCCGCTTGCTGTGCCTGATATATTTCCGGGAAGTTTAAGAAACTGGCTAATGTATCATGAGGCTGATCTGCTTCCGCTGGGTGATAAGCTGCAACTGTATTTAAGATAAACCATGCTTTCTCTTGTAGATAGGCAGGGGTAATGATCTTCCCGTAATAGGAATTGAATACCTCACCACGATTCGGGAAACAGGCTTTTAAACGCTGATAAAATTGATTGAACTGATAAGAGGGGCGATTCTCTGGTCTCACGTTAGATAACAAACGTTTTTCAACATAGTTTGCAACATCTAAATCATTAGCTATCAGAATAAGCGATTGCCAGAGTGCACTATTTCCTAATGTCTGTAACTGCTCTTCAAGACACCTTCTATAATGCGCAGAATACGCCGTTCTTGCACATCGCCTCCATTGTTGATTTACACCCTCTATCTCACGTAAGTCGTCAAAAGATAGATGATCAAAGACGCGCAACCAAAGCTCATTGGGCAATCGCCGCTCAGTGTCAGCTGATCCCTCTTTTAAGACAAAACAGAAATTTACTGCAGATTGATTTAAGATGCACGATATCAGAATCACAAATCCATCGCTTAATTGACATATTCAAGCACAAAGAAAATACCACGCTCCAATCGATTCTTTTAAATGAGGATTCGGAAAAGATCTTGCGTTCAATGCCCCCCGCAGATCAAGCACACTTTCCGCGTGAACCTGTCCAGGCAATTGACTATCTCGTATTCAGTGCTTTTAAGCACCTTATGGGCTTGATTAAAAGAGAAGTACCTAGTCGCCAATACTCTTCCAGAAACGCATCCACTAACGATATTTGTATCAACAAGACAGAAACAACACTCATCGATGCCATCACAACCTGCTTCAATGAGAAAGACTTAACTACCAAAGAATACGATGCCATACCCGGCGGCAGTCTGTATGGCTTATATGCTAGAGTGGATTATCTTTATCAGTTGATTGAAAAACTAGAAAGTGACTATGCAGCACATGAGATCCATACATGGCTGGAGGCAAGACAGAAACCATGGCTCACGATAAAAGAAATGCTGCAGTCTCTACATAATGCAACGGTTCGATGTTTACAAAAGAGCCATACACAATTTGATGAAGCAATCCCATTACTTTCATCAGAATCAAATGTGGAAGATTTTGACAGAATTGTTAGGAAAACCTGCGCATATGCCTGACCAAGAAACTCACTTGGAAGATGCATCAACTAATGCAGAAGAAGCGAACCAACCAATATCAATATCGCCAACGCGACTACCTCATGCATCTGTGAGCAACATCACGCTATTTAGACAGACACAACATACACCGATTCCGGTTGCTGAGAGAACCTCATATCCTATCTGCTATCGTGTTTGATTGACAATATAAGTGCCTGACAGCCATCCCAGTCTGCGCAGCAATTCTTGACTCAATTGCGATGTATCGTTACCCTGTGCTGACCTCTTTATATAAGGAATAAGCGGGTGAAGATCGTCGACCGTTTTGAGGTGTCATATTATCAATATCTTGATGAACAGAGTCAGTTAAGTGAAGATGCGCCATCGCTTGCACGAGATTGGCCCAAATTAATTGAACTTTATCGCCTCATGGTGCTTGCTAGAATGATGGATGCAAAAGCCATCCGTTTGCAGCGCACAGGCATGTTGGGCACGTATCCTTCTACGCGCGGTCAAGAGGCTGTGTTTGTGGGCGCAGGCTATGCGACAGCAAAAACAGATATTTTCGTTCCTTACTATAGAGATATGGCGGCTGTCATGCAGCGCGGTGTGAGTTTGTCGCAGATCCTGCTTTATTGGGGAGGCGATGAACGTGGTAATATTTTTCAGTCTACCAGCGATGATTTCCCTTTTAGCGTACCTGTTGGCAGTCAACCATTGCATGCAGCGGGCGCCGCTTTTGCCATCAAATACAAAAAAGAATCCCGCGCCGTTGTTGCGATGTGTGGCGATGGTGCAACATCAGAAGGTGATTTTTATGAGGCGATGAATGTCGCAGGTATTTGGAAATTGCCAGTTGTTTTTATTGTTTGTAATAATCAATGGGCGATTTCTGTGCCACGCAGTGCGCAAACCGCAGCGCATACCTTGGCGCAAAAAGCGATTGCAGCAGGATTTGAAGGCGAGCAGGTTGATGGTAACGACATCATCGCCGTTGTGCATCGCATGCAAGAAGCGTTGAAAGAAGCTAGAGAACACCATACGCCTCGTTTGCTTGAACTCATTTGTTATCGTCAGCATGATCATACCACAGCAGACGATGCTTCCAGGTACGAACCAAAAGATTTACGTGATGCAGCATGGCAGCACGAGCCTATTATGCGATTACGCAAATTCCTGGCAGCAAATAACGTGTTGTCTGAAACAGAAGAGCAAGCGCTAGCAGCAGACTGCACAGATAAAATTAATACTGCTGTTGCAGAATATCAAGCAACGTCACCACAATCTGCCGATGCATTATTTGATTACCTCTATAAAACGCTACCATCTTGTTATGCAGAACAACGTTTGCAATTGATCAATGAAGTAGAAAGAGGAAAGCCCTAACAGTTTCAGGGGATCCAATAGAAGCGTCCCCCTCTCCTCCCACAAAAAGCGCGGGAGGAGAGGGAATATGGAGAAAAAACTATTTATGCCTGAAATAACATTAATCGAAGCAATTACCCTAGCACTATCCTTTGAGATGCAAGCCGATCCCTCAGTCGTTGTTTTGGGCGAAGATGTGGGTTTAGATGGCGGTGTGTTTCGTGCGACCAATGGACTATTGCAAGCATTTGGAAAAGAGCGCGTGCTGGATACGCCACTAGCAGAATCAATGATCGCAGGAATGGCCATTGGCATGGCAACGCAGGGTTTAAAGCCCGTTGCAGAATTTCAATTTATGGGATTTATTTATCCTGCCATCGATCAAATTATCAGTCACGCTGCACGTTTGCGTCACCGCACGCGCGGGCGTTTGAGTTGTCCATTGGTATTTCGCACGCCATTTGGGGCAGGGATACATGCGCCTGAGCATCATTCTGAAAGCACAGAAGCGCTCTTTGCTCATATTCCGGGACTGCGTGTCGTTGCGCCTTCAACGCCTGTACGTGCTTACGGTTTATTACTCGCAGCCATTCGCGATCCGGATCCTGTGATTTTCTTAGAACCCTCTCGTTTATATCGTTATGCGAAACAAGAAGTAAAAAACGATGGCAAAGCATTACCACTCGATCAATGTTTTGTGCTTTCAGAAGGTGATGATGTCACGGTTATTACCTGGGGCGCGATGGTTAAAGAAGTATTAAGTGTGGGTAGCCGTCTAAAAGAAGAAGGCGTCAATATTGAAATTATTGATGTGGCTACACTGAAGCCGTTAGATATGGTCACCATTCTTGCTTCAGTTGAAAAAACGGGTCGATGTGTGATTGTGCATGAGGCGGCACTGACAGGTGGTATCGGTGCAGATATTGTGGCGCAGATCGCAGAAAAAGCTTTATTTTCCCTGAAAGCGCCACCCATACGCGTAACAGGCTTTGATACCATCGTGCCTTATGCGCGAATGGAGAAATATTATATGCCGACTGAAAAACGTATCACGACGGCCATTCATCAATTAATGGAGTACGCATGAAGATTTTTAATTTACCCGATTTAGGAGAAGGCTTAGCAGAAGCTGAAATTAGAGCGTGGCATATAAAAGTAGGTGAGATGGTTATTGAAGATCAACCCTTGGTTGCAATGGAAACGGCAAAAGCGGTTGTGGACGTGCCATCTCCTTATGCTGGCAAAATTGTGCAATTGTATGGCGCAGTAAATGACATCATTCAAACTGGCTCGCCTTTAATTGGTTTTGAGATAGCGGGAGAAACGCATGATCAGGGCAGCGTCGTTGGTAAATTAGAAACAAGTGAGGCGAAGTGGTCTGAAGAAGTGTGTACAAAACCTGCGGTGTCTTCCCAGAAAACATCCGCTAAAATGATGCCCGCTGCTCGCATGTTAGCAAAAGAAATGCAGGTCGATGTGAGCACGATCGTACCATCAGGACCTGATGGCTTGATTACCGCGCAAGATGTTAAGCGTGCCATGACGCAAAGCAAGGATGAAAATAAAGAAACGCTCCATGGCGTCAGACGGATGATGGCAGATACCATGACCAAAGCACATCAGACGGTTGTGCCCGTTACGATTTTTGATGATGCCCATTTTACTGCTTTGCCTGAACCGTTTGATCTAACGGTACGACTTATTCAGGCACTTGTTGCCGCAGCAAAAGCAGAGCCTGCCTTGAATGCGTGGTTTGATGGTACGCGATTAGAACGACAATGTTTTTCGCATGTTAATTTAGGGTTAGCGGTTGATACAGTAGAAGGATTATTTGTGCCTGTGATTAAAGAGGCTCATCAACAATCAAGCACCGCTTTACGTCAATCGATCGATGCCTATAAAATTGCCGTTAAAGAGCGATCCATTAAAATGGAAGACATGCAAGGTGCAACGATCATCCTATCTAATTTCGGCATGATGGCTGGTCGCTATGCAACGCCTGTGATTGTGCCACCCATGGTTGCGATTCTTGCCGTAGGCCGTTTTAGACAAGCCCCCCTTATCCATCAAAACAACCTCACAATAGGTCACATGTTACCCCTATCACTCACATTCGATCACCGCGCCGTAACAGGCGGCGAAGCCAGCCGCTTCTTAGGCACCCTCATCCACCAGTTAACCGCTTAGCACGACCCCCTCTCCTCCCGCGCTTTTAGCGGGAGGAGAGGGTCGGGGAGAGGAGGGCAGCGAGCATCCACACAAAAGCGAATGCTTGCCATCAAGATACACATCGAGACAACTGCCTCACCTACAACAATTGATCAAATTATTGCAGTTGGGTCTAACATACAAGTTACAAAATTACAAACTATTGCTTAGCTAATAAGCTAGCCCATACATCCACACGAGCGGGTGGTAGATTCATCCAAATACGTTTTGATGCAATCAATTCATAATTACGTAACGCATAAAATGGGTTGCGCATAAAACTATAGGTGTATTGAATATACCGTCCTTCTTTCGGCAGCATTTTTTTGATTTGTTTTAAGATAGACTGCGTTGTTGTCTTGGGCAGTGAACGTAATGGCAAACTAGAAATAATCGTGTTAATTGTACGTTTTTCATAGGCTAGTAAGTTTGCTAGATTCATTGCATCGCCTGTAATAATTTTCACAGTAGGAAAGCGTTCTTGTAATTGTTTTGCCAGTTCTGGCGCGCATTCAATGACAATGATTTGACTGGGATGAATACCAGATTGAATAAGCCTTTCTGTAATCACACCTGTTCCTGCGCCGAGTTCAACAATCACGTTGTTGAGGTTTCTGGTAACGTGCGTGACCATTTCTTTTGCGAGTTGTTTTGAACTAGGCAAAATAGCGCCCATCGTGCGCGGATTGCTTGCTAGAACTTTTAGAAAAGCGAAGAGGTCTTTGTTGATCATAACGTGTGTGTATAATGTATAAAATGATTTTAATAGCGTGAGAGGAATGACAATACTAACAAATCGTGCGATTAATGCAATCAAAATGCACAGCACACCTAATAAACCAACCGCAAATGTTAAAGTATGTCGCTGCCAAAAATGGATCGATCAAATAATGTGCGAATACGCTTGTTTATAGAAGTTACGATGTGCTATAATTGGTCAATAATAAAAATCCTAAAAGAAAGCATACAAATGCCCTTACACAAATCTAAGCGATCGCAGCAGCATTTAGAGCGAGAATATCCCTGGCTTTTTCGTGATGAAAAACAAACCACGCAAGGGAGTTTCAAAGAATGGGCTCCAAATCGCACGCTGAATGTACAAAAATTCATAACAGGATCTCCCGCTTATGAAGAATTAAAATTTCAAAAAACGGCAAAAAAAAAGACGCTCATTATTGCAGATTGGAGTATGCGAACTTGGTCTCTTACTAAACGCGATGCTGTGCGTCATAAGCTGGTTGAATTATTGGATACTGGATTTGTGTTGTATCTATGGAAAGACAAAGAAACAGTTCTTCTCACAAAAGACAATCTTGCATCTCTGATCAACATCAACCGTCACGGAAGTTTAACCCCTGCAAGCGAGATACGCGAACAAGCCATTCACTCCCATCAACTCGTTTCTGATGACATTGTGGTGCTCGATGATCATGGCGTTAGGTGTCTGTTAGACCCATCAAGCCTTTTAAATCCATCAGAAAGAGAACGCCAGTTTTTTATTAGCGAGCTAGATCTCTTCACTCACAGAGGTGAAAATCATTCTGAAAAATGCGCTAAATCTCTAACCGCACATCGAAATATACTCGCTTTTCTAAAATCTGTTGTACCAACATTAGCAACCTGCATCATTGATCGAAATTTTGATCCGAGACAATTGGAGGAAGTAAAGAAACGAATACAGCAATATTTTCCTGGGATTGCGTTTAAGACGCATTACAAAGATATGCGCATTACAGATTATTCTACGTTATGTAATCATCCATGCGATGCCTTACAAGATAATCTAAACACTACACTAAATATCGAAACGCTAGAGATACGCATAGATTCAACGAATCAGGACACAGTGAAAAAGCCGCATACGGGAAAGCCGTTGCAAGCACATGAAGAATGGTTTCAAAATCCCAAACTCAAAACGCTGATTATCTCGTCAGATCTTCCTAAGATTGATACTTTCAACACAAAGCCACCGCAACTGAAAGACCTCGAGACGCTTAATATTAATTGCGATGAAGACCAGTCCCAGACGACCATAAATTCCATCCAGATTTTAACATATCTTTTAGCGAGCATCAGCGAGCTCAAAGTATTAGATTTATCCCACCGCCAGTGGGATGTAGGAAATGATGTAGAAAATAAAGGATTTTATGAGTCTAACATTAACCTTAGCACTCTTCAAAAATTCTCGTCTTCAAATAGCAATATTTCTGTAAACTATTTAGCATACATGCTGACACACGCTAACAACCTTCAAACATTAGATTTAAGCCGTTGTGAAAATTTAGCGGATGGTGACTTGCCTGATCTTTCTTTCAACGCACTGCAAAAGATTAATGTTTCGACCAGCAATATTAGCATCACAAATGTAGGTCGTATGCTGGCACACGCTAACA
>MGYE01000008.1:10487-17094 GCA_001801625.1 Gammaproteobacteria bacterium RIFCSPHIGHO2_12_FULL_42_10 | reverse complement strand
ACCTTCAAACATTAGATTTAAGCCGTTGTGAAAATTTAGCGGATGGTGACTTGCCTGATCTTTCTTTCAACGCACTGCAAACGATTGATGTTTCAGACAGCAATATTAGCCTAACAAATGTAGGTCGTATGCTGACACACGCTAACAACCTTCAAACATTAGATTTAAGCCGTTGTGAAAATTTAGCGGATGGTGACTTGCCTGATCTTTCTCATAACTGTCAAAATCTCACAAAGCTTTTGCTGGTTGGCAGTAGTATAAGCATAGCAAATTTAGAAGCATTGCTGAATACGCTGCCTGCTTTAAAAACACTCGATTTGCGCGCTCTACAATTCAGCGAAAAGTTAACGTATGACTGCGCGGAACAAAATAAGATACTTGGTGATATACTGCAGCCATTAAAAGAAAAAAACATTTCTATTCTGGGCTTCCCTGTATCGCAGAAACCGACCCAAAGCAAAATGCGGGCCAAATCCGTGCAAGCTACAGTAGCGCACAATCAGTCGACAGAATGTGCATCACAAAAGCCTGATGGAGCATCTAAACCGTATGACTGTAGCAAGAATGAAAATTATCAGTCCGCTCGAGACACACCCTTTCAATACGAACACATTATCAACTACTCACAAACAATGCTCAAAAACCAACTGAGTCAATACCTAACACTGACCCAGCAAGATTGTCATATCATTCCAGAAATAAAAGATGGCTTCTGTGGGATTCTTTCTGAATTTTGTCGTGAGTATTTAAAGAATCGGTCATTATACGATTGGCAAGCCTATCTGAAAAGCATCCAGAATTGGGACGGAAAGATCACGCCCACTCATCTAGTATTAGCGGCATTCGAGCGGTTGCGCAACGCTGTAGCTACACGGCTAGCAGAAACAGCGACAGCAGCACAACGAACCTATATCGAAATCAACGACGATCTAGAAAAATTTTTAGCAAATGATTGTTGTAAAGAAGGCGCGATACTATTCAATGCATGGCATGCCATTCTGGTTAAAAAAGGCGGGGCAGGCTTGGCAGGCTGGATAGTGTACGACCCGAATAATAAAATGGGTGGTCTTAGATGCTACACATTTAAAGCAGTGAGTAACAGCATTCGCGAGGCGTTGGGTACGCAAATTACAATAGAATATGCGCCAACCAAACAAGTACTCCCCATCTCACTCTCCGCTCAGTTTAATCCAGATGATTTCATAAAATCAGGTGGGTTGCTGATGCTAGCGCGCGGCATTAGCAATGCCGATATGCTGTTAGATCGTTTAAAGAAACAACAGATCAAGAGCACCCCTCAAGACGACGCGATACGAGGGATACGCCTTCAAGATCTCAATAGCACGCCAGCATGGTTAGCAGCGTTACAGAGTAGAAGCGAGCGTATTCAACGATATACCGTTTTTTTATTAAAACAATTTATTCAATCTCATAGCGACTGGATACAACAATTACCACAAAGTTTAGAAACAGCACTCGATGGCAAACATCATGCGGGCTTTGCCTTGCGTGACACAATCTCTCTCTTGAGAGGGCTAAACAAATCCACGAAATATGACGATATTCAAAAACTGTGCGATACGTTGGAAAAATTGAACAAGGCATTTCGAGCACAGTACCCCACCAACCCATTGCCTGACACGACACCCAAGGCGCCCAATCCATTGCCAAATGAGGATGATAAAGAAAATCAGGCTCGGAATCAGCTTCTCTCTGTTCCAGCTGTTAAACAGCCACTTCCGAACACACTTCCTGCGCAACCAATACACGCGCCTATTCTTGCATCACCTATTCTTACATCAACAGTACCTAAAATTCATACAGTTGAAATGAAAGCCCAAAAAACACGTTTAGTGACTCGAACAATACCTTCTCCAGGCACCCGATCGCTCAAAGAAATTGCAGAGCCTTATCTCGCGATACTGGATGCTAAGCAAACTACGCCCAAGCACTATGAGTGCGCTTTGATCCTTTGTGAAGATTTAGTCACAGGTAAGTTAGCACAGCAGGCGAATCCGAATATTAATATAGAGACGTTCACAACACAACTTGTGAATGTGGGAACAGATAAGGCGGTGCAAGATTTGATATTAAATCTGCAGTATTATTGTCAGCACACAGAGCGTCAGTATTTTTATATCGATTCACCAGATGATCTACATTGCCCCAGCGCTTCACTTAAAAAAGATGAACACAATCACGGTACGATTGTTAAGGGGCGCAGTGGTGCGTTATATGACTTTCTGACCAAAGAACCTCTTGCTGAACCCAGAACGTTAATCGTTAACTATAATCATTTCGACAACGATGATATCGTCCGTTTTAATACACTTTTAGATAAAATACGATTGATTGATAGTGTCCCCGTTCCAGATGCTTGCTGCATCATTGGCATTCGCAATGAAAAGAAACCAGATTGCTACCAAGGCGCTGATTTTATCTCTCGCTTTAAAAGTATCAGTACGTTTTCTCCAGAGAATGGTGCTTTACTACATCATTTCGCAGAGCAGAATGTATGCTCTCCCTTTGTAGACGTGCTACCTCAACATCAAGATGCAAAACCCATCGTAATCGATCTCTTCTGCATTCCTTATTGGCAAACACGCTTATTTGGGCAATGGATGATGCAAGAAGGACGGCTTATTTTTAAACCAGGTGACTTTGTAAAAGCGTTACAAGACAACCAACCCATTCTATTAAAGAACCCCCCTAAAGATGACGGATCCTTTGATATTTTCTTCCGTGAAGCAAAATTACGAAAATACATTGAGTATGCTGGCGATCGCATTGCTTTTCCAGATACTGTTTGTATCAAACAAGAGTCGGGATATGATTGGATGTTACTGAAAACATCCCTGCAGTGCACAAAAACATTAGATTACGCTGCCTATCCCTTAAACCCAGGACAACTCGGTACCTTTTTTCAACAACAAGCATTTAATGACGAAACGCACACCTTAAATCTCACCCCGGGCATACTTGAAGCACATCCAGGTAGCAACCTATCCCTCTGTCTAACCCGCGCACTCGCAGAAGATGAATGGGCGAGGTTATTAGATAAAGCAAAAACATTGGGTTGCACCCTCACAGTATCTGTCATGCCAGGCGTTGAGATTCCAGAAACACTACAAGAGATATTGTCTTCTGTGCCTGCCAACACACTCCCTCTCACGACATCGCTAATGCGTTTCAATACAACCGTCATCGTTGCTGACGATCCAGATATGGTGATTGAGAATATATACAGACAAAAAAAACCCATTATCATCGATGTCACAGGGCTTAATGCGTATGATTTGTTAGAGAACATCACAACACAGTA
The DNA here is from genome assembly GCA_001801625.1 of Gammaproteobacteria bacterium RIFCSPHIGHO2_12_FULL_42_10. Taxonomy (GTDB): domain Bacteria; phylum Pseudomonadota; class Gammaproteobacteria; order DSM-16500; family DSM-16500; genus Aquicella. Next base: position 13,772 of record MGYE01000008.1, on the reverse strand, counting down.
CGACATCGATAGCGATCTCCCTAGTCTCACCTTTTACAGAGAACCACAAGTATTGTTAACTCTGTTAGAAAATCCAACGCAACAGGTTGCTCTTAAAGGTCACTTCTCCAATGAACTCCTCGATGCACTCGCACCGCTTTTGTTGAAACGATTGCATTCTGAAAGGGAGTTAGATCGATCAACAGAAGCAAAAGATAAACCTCTATCCAGCCAGTTACTACTGTTGCCGGACTCGGATTCTTCATTTAATTATGTGCCAAAACATACACTAATTGACGATCTAACAAAAGTAGAGACCAAAAAAACATTGCTACGTCAGCGGTATACTGCGACAAAAAATCAGGCGGCAATCACGGTAATAAATAATGAAAGTAATCCAACGAAATACCAATGGGAAAAAGAATCACTTGCTGTCCTCGATGCCAGAATTCGCTACAAACTCGCTTTTCCAAATCAATCTACCGATCTTGCCTGGAAGGGATTAGAGAAGATCTCGCCAACATCGCTTGTAACAGCCATGAAGAATCAAGACGATGCAACGGCATTTGATGCAAAGCGCCTAGCTACGGTCAATGCAATGCTAAAGCAAGCACCTTACCTTTTTATTGCGGGATTAACAGGTGTCGGTAAATCGACCTTTATTGAAGAGCATATCGTCGATTCAGCAGAACGTCGTGTTTATTCAAAAAGCACAGAAGCCTTAATTAAATGGGCAGAAGGTAGAGACAACAAAGAGCACGTTTTTATTTTTGATGAAGCTAACTTCAAATCCTCCTTCATCAATTATAGTGCCTTTGAAGGGTTGTATAATGATCCGCCTGATATCGTAATCGATGGAAAGCATTATCTGCTCACCGATAAACACAAGATTATCTTCATGGGGAATCCTGTCGATTATGGTGAAGGACGAGGGATCTCATCCTTGTTTGAAGCACACGGCAATGTGATTGTCTTTGATCCACTGCCAAAAAACTTCGTCAGAGAACGTGTCTTAAAGCCTGTATTTGGTGGCAATCAGGAGATTGATCCTCAAGCCTACGAGCCTTTTCTCGCGGTATACCAATGGTTGTGCGAATGGTCGACACAATTTGTTTTAATCTCCCCACGTGAATTACAGATGATGGCACTCTTAACGCGTCTTTACTTAGATGAACATAAAGACGCTCATCCTCATACAGTCGCCGCGTTCTATGCAAAACAAATTACAGCTCCTTTGGTACCGACTGATAAAGTAGCAGTATTCAACGACAAATTTACTGCTCAATTCCCGGCTCATACGCTGAATCGCAATCCAATTACATTAAAAGACAATTGTTTCCATATCACAGCTTCTCGAGAAGCTGCTGCACGTCAGCTGAATGATCTGTTAGATCTTTGTGAAAAAAGACAGAAAGCACAAGCAGAACAGGAAAAACAAGAAGAACAAAGAAAAGCCATGCAGCCTGAGGAACAGCATAAAGATCAGCCGAATGAGAAAACCAAACAAGACCAATATATTATCAATGCCCAACAATATGGCGGGACAGGGGCCATTATATTTGAAGGGCCTTCGGGGATTGGGAAAAGCGAGCTTGCGATTGCACTTTTGAGAGCGCATGGTTATGAACAGCAAAATTGGGAGCAAAAGACTACTAAAACAAAACCCTTCTATCAATTACCTGCTACTCTCTCCCCTCAAGAACAAGAAGTCCTCCTTCTGAGAGCCTTTGATGAAGGGGCTTGCATCATCATCGATGAATGTAACAGCGTGCCCCTCCCTGAAAAGCTATTAAACGATCTCTTGAGAGGCAAACATCCAACCAGACTAGAAAACGATGGCAGACCTAAGAAACCAGGCTTCCTTCTGATTGGCACACAAAACCCCGCTTCGACCTTTGCAGGCAGAAGACAGCCAAGCGCTGCCTTAGCAAGACGTGCATTGAAGGTCATGGTCTCTGCTTACACACATAGCGAGCATCTAGAAATTTTAAACGCACGTGGCTTAAACAAGTCTATCGCAGAGATTTTTGTAACACGCCACGAAGCAAACATTACAAAAGCAAGCAATGAACAACGTACACCGCCTACCGTCCGTCAGCTGATCACAGCAACAGATGAATACCTCAAAACGCACAGCAAAACAGAGACGATTGATGAGGTGTATGAGGAAGAGACTGAGCAGCAGGTGGTGGTGGAGCAGTCAGAAAAAAACAATTCATTCCAGGCGCAACCATTCGCAACAAAAACATCGCTAATAGCATTGTTAGACCAATATATCAAGCGCATCGAGTCGCATACAATAGACAATAAATCAGAAAAATCAGGCCTCTTTCAGTCGCGCTCTCAATCGACTAACAATGCTGAAAAGGTCATCCATTTTGCACATGGTTTTATACCTCTCTTTTCAAGCTGGCGTGCAAAAAATAGAAAAGCAAATTATGAATTAGCAAAGACATTACGTGGAGAATTAAAAGATATACGTGAAGAATTAAACGATAGAAACAACTTAATCACCAATATACTCAGCGAAAGTCACATTCAACAATTGAGAAAAGATTCGCCAAACTGCCATCTTTCAAAAACAGCACGATTTAAAACAAGTGATCTCTATACCATCATGACTGCAGGTCGAGCAGCAGCGACTAACAATAAGTCCATTGATACTGCGAAGATTATGGCTAAATTTGCGAAGTAAATTATTTTTTATCTGTCAGCTTGAAGATTGCGTAAGGCAGTGAAAGAAATTTGATCAGTTGAAGTATTTGCGTAAATTTGGTATAACCACCTTGTTCTATTTTAAATCATTATGACACAATAACAATAAAACAAGCATCATTTTATTCATGTTTAGAGACTCACGAGGGTATAGTTCATGGCACAATCACGTAAACTCCCGTCAAAATCAGATGTTTTTTCTGCATCGCCTGTATCAATGAATCCTGTGGTGGATGATGAAGCTACATTATTTGATGTGGCAGGATTCTCTTTGTCGCAGGATTGGTTATCCAACTTGCCTCATGAAGCATGGCTGAATTTCCCAGATTTGCTAGAATGGAATGAACTCGAATTGCTGGATCCTGAATTGCGGCTTTTTACAGTTGCAGCAGAAAAGGAGACACAAAGCCCGATACAAGCACCTGTTTTTTCTGTAGCTGTTGAACCGGATGTTGCAGAGCAGCGCGCTATAGCCGCTGAAGCAACGTCATCGCCATTGCACCACAATGAATTTCCATTCTGCAGTTTATGTAACGTAGCGCATAACAATCTACCAATCAATAGCGCTCAGATCGGGCCATTTATTCCTTA
>MGYE01000008.1:0-10459 GCA_001801625.1 Gammaproteobacteria bacterium RIFCSPHIGHO2_12_FULL_42_10 | reverse complement strand
GCATCTTGCTTACCCAGCAGGACACGGTACTGTTGCATGAGCAATATGATATGCGTGATATCATCTTTGAACGAAGATTGTCTGACAGTAAGATGGAGCAGTATCATTATTCTTGGTTGGACAAGAGTAAGAATGAGAAAATACCATTACAAACGAGATCTGCTATGTATAAGCGTCGTCATAGCAAAAATAAAAAAATGATGTTATCACGAGAGCCGCTCGTGCTCGGCAGCGGTGAATCTCCTCATGCAGATCATCGAGGTGTTGCAGCACGCGGTACGAGTAAAAGATTCCATCCTTATGCACGTCGATCACCCAATCCCACACGTAAAGCACAATTAGGATTAGCAGAATTAGACGACATTTCGACACAAGCAACAACAACACAAGATTTGCAACAGGTTTTATCGTTATCAGATGCATCACTGCAGACGTTGCTTGATTCTAGTTTATTCAGCTCTTTACAAACAGTGTCAAGAGCTACTACTTCAGGCTGTCTTCACTGCTCTCGGCATCATAATAGTTATGAGTCGATTAATCGCGTTCAAATAGAACCGCCCATTCCTTATGACTGGTTTCAGGAGAGAAGAGAACTGTCTTCTATCGAGCGATCTCAGTGTTATCAGGATAGGTGCTACAATAGCATGCGTCTTGATCAAGTCTATGTACAAGATGACAGGTATTATTGTGTTGATGATGAAAAGAGAACAGCGATACGTGTTTTTTCGCGTTCGTCGCTACTTGCACAACGTTTGGTTTATGCAAAAACCGGTGCGTTCGTTTTGCATAGTCAACATGAGATGCGTAACATAGAATGCTCGCCCCCTCATTTTAGATGTAAGACAGACTCTGGCGAATCAATCGAATTGGTGACGATGGCCTATTATAATAAACACAAACCAAAACGAGCAACAGACACACTGCCTGCTTTACAACCTGTTTGTGAAAGGCAGAATATCGCTGCGCAGTGGATGTCACATTGGCACAATCCAGATACGCTTGTCGGTCATCGCAAGACGTTGCCAAAGCTCGCACCAGATAGCGGCGCTAAGAGGTCTAATGCTTGTTCTCGACCATCAAAACCCTTTCATTCAGCAATGTAGGCATGATTTATATCACAAACATGCAAATGATTGTAACGCAAATGGATAAGGCGCAGGGCACCGAAAATAACCCCGTCGAGCTGACATATCTCCACGAATTTCATTGCAAAATTTTACTACAAACAACTTTAAGTCCAGCCTATGTTAAAACTATAGCGACTTAGAGACAAAGTTTGACATACTATGTCATATTTTGTTAAACTTTGTTATTTCATGTAATTTTCCTTACAGGAAGTAGTTTTTTCGTGAGGACCTTGGATTCAAAAGGTAAATAGCACCGTTCATTTTTTATCAAATCGATATATTGGGGTATTTTGACTTTATCCGCAAAAACCCAGGTTTTTTAAATCAGGCAAGAATTTCTAGTAAATCCGCATATCTTATCCCTTTTCTGTACCATCAAAACCAACAGGCACAATCTTCTTTTTTTTAGCTGTATCATTTCTATCTCGCAAATCAACATCAATGTATTTATCTGTTATGCTGCTGTTGCTATGTCCAGCGTCATCTCTAACATGCTCACGCGGGCGAATTTTTACATCATCAGAAATTCCAGTATGCCGTAACCAATGCACTGTTGCATGCATTAATTGCTGTGCATCATCTTTAAAACCATCTTCTTTTAAACGTACGACCGAGCGATCAAAACACTCCTGTATTAATGATCGAATGGGGCGAGTACTGGTCATTGGCCCAGTCCCTGTTTGCTTTGAAATAAGAGGTGTTGTTTCACCAGGCGAGGGGAGACTTGTTAATTTTAAATGTTTTCTAAAGCGTTTTAATGCATTGAGCATATCAGCGCTCACTGCGACGTGCCTTTCTTTATTGCCTTTTCCACGTGTCTTAAACCACCATAAACCATCGTTATCTCGATAAAAATGACCCATTTGTGGAGCCCAGCGCGTGCTTGCAGCTAATTCAGAGATTCGTAAATACATTGCATACAATGCATTCATAATAAATAATGTGCGTTCATGTGATGGATTTTCTTCTGCCATCAAGTGTGCCGTTTCGATGACATAACCCCATTGCAATTCAGGTAACTTACGTATAACACGTTTTGTTTGTTGTTTAGAAAAATATTGATTACGTTGTCGTATTTGAAATACTGGATTAATCTCTGTGTAATTTTCCTGAATTAAAAAATTAAAAAAACTGCCAGTGATAGTAAATATTTCACGTAATGATTTTTCAGATAGGGTGTAATTTTCGATATCAGGTTTTTTACCTTTATGAGTTTGAGCTTTTGGCAGTGTAACCACAAATGGTTTCCATTCTTTATTTGCAATTCGTTCGCCATTTTTTTTGATAAAACGCGATACTTTTTTTAAACCAATCCAAGATTTCAAAGGTTTTTGGCAGAAACGAATATATTGATCAATATCATCGCGCTTTAACTGTTTGAGTGTTTTATTCGATTTTAGATGACACCACTGCATTAAACGCTCAATTTCACGACGATAAGCAACAAATGTCATTTCATTATTTTTATACATAAGTAGGAATTCACACGCTTTTTGAAAATCTTTATTTTGCGCATCGGTAAGTTGCGGTGAACCATTTTGCTTTTTCAAACTTTCAATGCTGTCAAATAATGGCGATGGAATTTTATTTTTTGCCATTGTCATCATCCGACCCAAGAGATGCGTTTAATTCTGATTCGATGGCTTCGATAGAGGGCAGGGCGGTTTTTAATTCTTTAGGAAGTGCTTTTGATAATGCATATTCCGATACCCCGATTGGGGCATCAATTTTTCGTAAAGCATACTCTGCGATAATTTTACTTCTTGATTCGCACAACAAGATTCCAATCGTTGGATTATCAGTTTCGTGTTTCAAATTGCTATCAACTGCAGACAAATAAAAACTTAATTGACCTAAATCAGCGGGCTTAAATTTTTTAGATTTAATTTCACAAACCACATAGCTCCTAAGCTTCAAATGATAAAAAAGAATATCAATAAAAAATTCTTCGCCATCGACATCAAGCGGAACTTGTGTGCCAACAAAAGAAAATCCAGTCCCCAATTCCAGTAAAAAATCACGAATATGAGCTATTAAAGCATTTTCAATTTCACGTTCATGCGCTTCTTCAGAAACTGTTAAAAAGTCAAAGTTGTATGGATTTTTTAACATTTCATGTGCTAAATCTGACTGAGGGGAAGGTAGTCTTTCGCGGTAATTGGATACCTTTTCAGAAGCAATTCCTTGTCTTTGATGTAAGTCACTTTTGATATGCATACTGAGGCTTGATCTCGACCATCCATTTTCTACTGCTTTTCCAGAGTACCAGGCAAATCTAATAGGATCAGCTTTATACTTATCGAGTAATAGCTGTATATGTGACCAAGGCAATTGCGCAGCAGGTTGCTGCGTAAATGTCTCCCAGAACGGGAATACAGTCGCCAGAAGGCGCATATACTCCAAATTTCGCTTGGAAAAACCTTGCATCCCTGGGTAGGCATTCCTCATATCCTGGGATAATTGATCAAGAAAATGTGACCCCCAGCGCTGGGCGCCTTGGTGCTTGATGATATCATTGCCCAATTCCCAGTAAAAATGAATTTGCTCGGTACTAACTGCTTTTGCGGCTTTGAGTTGCGCATTTTGCAATCTTCTTTGAATGTTTTTAAGAAAACTAATGTAATCCTTGTCTAAAGACAGGCTATTAGTTTTGGGAATTTTTGTTAATTTTTTAGCATTTGGCATTGCTCGTAACCATCATAAATTGACCTAAACACAGAATACTTTACCGAGAACATAATGTCTAGTAGTATCCGCTACTGGCTTTTATGGGTATGACATCGATGAAAATAGACAATCGCGGAAATAAACAAAATAAACGGATCGCTATCCTCTCAGATGAAGAAATCAATTTTTATTTTAGCCTGCCCTGCTTTTCAGACACTGAGCGTTCCCATTATTTTTCGCTATCTGAGGCGGAATACAAAGTAAATCAAACGTTATCTTCAGCAACACAGTGGTATTTTATCCTGTTTTTATATTTCAATACTCGCAAATTAAAACAGACGCTGAGTTTATTCAAAAAATCTATCAATGTGACCTTTCACGAAAAAGTATTAGTGAAGACACTCATCGCAAAATACGTCAGATGATATTAGCACATCGTAACAGGTGTGGCGGCTCACTTGAGCTGCAAAGCAATCTGTTATTTCAAATTCATTTCAGTGTGTGTCAAATTAGTTGAATAGATGGCAATTTTAGATTGTTTGGATGTTTATTGCTCGTTTTTTTAGTGAGATCAATTCATGTTTGTCAGCGAGCTTAGCGGGAGCCGCTGTGCCTAGTGTTAAATATATTGTCAAATAAAGCACAACCATCCAACGATCGCCCTTGCGCATGCCCGAGTGTTGGCACGATCTTCTAAACGATTGCAAATTGTGCCGCTGGTATTGTATTTTTAGCAGGAGAGTCAACGAACAAATCTAGTAAATCTTTTAACAAGCCCGCTAACGTCTCTGTCATGATTAAAAAATCTGCATTGAACTGTTGCTGCTTAGTGCCCGCTTCCATTTCTTTTGATTGCATCACAATTTCATCATGAAAACGAATGGTTTGGAGCGATAAATCATCTGATAATATAAAATCAATGCAGTCATGCCACGTCAACGCGAGTTGTTTGGCCTCGCATCCATCTTCAATCAGCGTTTGAATGCTGCTTGCAAATAAATTTTGTTCCTTACAGCGAATAACACGACTTTGTTGATTCACATCCTGCAACATACAGGATTTTTCAACTGCAAAAGAAGATGAATAATTTTGATGTTTGAGCCAGGATGTCATGATGACAGCCAGTTTTTTAATTTGAAAGGGGTGCATATGATCACCGAACGATTTTCTAAAAACAGACATAAACTGTTCAGTTTTCTTTGCATTGGCTGTGCCTAGAATAATCCAATTATTTTTTGTGTCGATATAAGCATAGACTTTAGTCAACTTACTAAACGCACGAGGAAGCAATGTCGAGGTAATTTCATCTTTTAAATTATATCGTTCTTGTGGTCCAACTTTTCTATTCTCAAGCGCCTCAATATTTTTAATTTTTTTGAGAAGCTCTTGACGCACGACAATAGGCGGCAATATTTTTTCTTCAACTTGTAAACAAATCATGAAATAGCCATTCATTGCTTGCACAAGCGGTGCATCTCCCTCATCAACGAGCGGGACCCAGCCTGCGCCATACGGCATAAAAGGCAAACATTCTTGGTAGACAAGTCCTTCAAGTTTTTTGCATAAATCAGTGGATGTATAACGACTGTCATCCGTCAGTTGAAATAATTTAGCTTGCTTAAACCACATTTTATTTGTTCCTACATTATTTCTTAGCTCTTAAAAGATCAGCCAAATCATCCGCATGATCTTCTTCATCTTTTAGTATTTTTTCCAACATCCGTCTTGTGGTTGGATCGCCCGCGCCAAACCAGTTAATCAACTCACGATAAATCATAATCGCAATACGTTCTGCAATTAAATCCTCTTCAATTAATTTAAGTAAATCTTTTCCAGAACCATATTCTGTTGCGGTTCGCTCTAGCACTGTACCCGGATTAAAATCAGGATTACCGCCTAATTGGTTAATCCTTTCTGCAATCATCATCATATGTCGCTGTTCATCATCTGCGTGTTCTTTAAATTCAGCCGCTACTTGTGGGCGATCAATCCCCTGCGCAATAATTTGATGGTGACGATAACGCATCACGCACATCATTTCACTCGCCAACGCATCATTTAAATGTTGATAGGCGAGTTCAAGGTCTAAAGGATAATCTTGCGTCACCGCGCCATCTTCAATCGATTGTTTTGCTTGCTTTCTTATTTCAGCGAGACTGTAAGGCAGTTCATTTCGTTTTATCTGGGTCATGATGCACTCCTTCGATCAATACGTTCATTATACACGAAGAATGTGTGTATCGTCTCGTGCGACATCCAAGTAATTGGACATTTTATAATCTAGGATTGTTCAATTTTATTACTGTTTTTAAAAAATACATATTCTTCCACAGCTGTATTGCCAATTAGATGCTGTTGTATAATTTTCTCAAGCACAGCAGGCGTACAGGAGTGGTACCAAATACCTTCAGGGTAAACCACAGCGATCGGGCCACTCGCACAAATACGTAAACAATTTGCTTTGGTGCGAAAAATATGGCAAAGCTTTAATTCTTGTAAACGCTGTTTCAGATACTCCCAAGACGCTAAACCGGCTTCTTTTGTGCAACATTTTGGACAAGTTTGATCGCAACACAAAAAAATATGTCGTTTAATTTCAGCCATTTTCACGCCCTCGTTACGCTATATGATGCAATATCCGGGCTAGAGTCTGTCATCATAAACAGATCGTTATTGTTTGCAATACAAATAGATAATTTGACTAAAAAATAGTTCCAATTTCTTGCCAAGGTAGTGCAGTAATATTTGCCGTTATTTTATAACGGCGTGGCGTACGACAAATAATATAAGCTTGTTTTACATCGTATTCTTCAATGAACTTTTTAATATGTCTAGCATCAGATAGGCTGGGTTTATCCGTCCACTTAATTTCAATCGGTATATATGTTTGGGCGTGATCAACAACATAATCAATTTCAGGTCCTGCAGAATCTCGCCAATATTTAATTTTTATATCAGGGGAGGATAAATGACTGTGATAGATAAGCTCTGTGCCGACATATTGCTCGAATAAATCAGCTAACATTTTTTGTGATAGTTTTATCCCCTCGTTAGCACATGCACGACGTACGCCCATATCGAAAAACAAATATTTTGGTGACCGAATCAAACGCCGTTTAGTGATGCTGTGATCTATCGGGTCAACTCTTAATGTAATCAGACAGTCTTCTAAAATTTGATAGTAATTAGCAATCGTGGTATCTGCAATACCGATATCTTGCGATAAACGTGTAAAATTAAGCTGTTTACCGGATTCTCCAGCAGCAATTTCAAGAAATCTTGAAAAATGACCTATATTACGCACCATTGCTTCTGCGCGAATTTCTTCTTCAAGATAAGTGGTCACATAACTATAGAGATCCGTATCTTTTGTACCAGCCTCTGATTCCAGTATAATACCTGGGAGCGCACCGTATAATAAAATATTTTCTAAAGTTGGTTTAGGCGCGGGCATTTCATCGTAAAGAAGGGGCGTCATCATTAGCGAAACAACTCTGCCGGGCAACAGATTGAGGTCTTTACCCGTTTTAAGTTTACGTGCAGATGACCCCGTTAAAATAAACCGTGCCAGTTTCTGGTCAATAAGATATTGCGCGATATCCATTACTCTTGGAATCTTTTGCACCTCATCTATAAAGATAATAGGTGGTTTAGTGTATTGTTTAACTTGTTCTTCTAATTCACTTTCGAGTAGTGCTGGGTTTTGCTCATACCGTTGCCGTGTTGCAGCACGAGCAAAAGAATAGGCGATGTCAGGTTGAATTTGTTGATTAATCAGTGTTGTTTTGCCAGTTTGCCTGGCACCTAGCAATAAAACGCTTTTACTGCGACTTAAGGCTTGTGTCAAATGAATAGCAATTTTTCTTGAAATATAGTTCATATACTGAATTTTCATTGAATTTTCTGTTTATGTCAAGAATAATCGATGAAAGTTCGGTTTTAAAATGCCAATTAGGCGTTTCACTGATTGGTTGAATCCACGATACCCATACATATAATAATTCCTGTAAGGATAATTACAGGAAATAACAAAGTTTGACAAAATATGACATAATTTGATCGTCTGAAAAATAAGATTGGTAAAATTTCCGCTTTTCTTGATGCTCTATTTGATACCATGAATAACTTATCTAACCCCGTTTCGATAGACGGCCTTCTCTGACAATACCTCATTTACGGTGTCTTGCAGTGTTTTGAGTGCATCGTCAGCTCTGTTTCGATGAGTGTTGGCGCGTGCCTCAGCTTGGCGATATTCTCGTTTTCCGCCAAAGAAATTTTGAGAGATATAATTGTTACGTAATCGCGTCGTTGGGCAATGTGCTCTTGAACCATCTTCCGCCTTGCCCACGCTTCTCATTGCGTGAACATGGTTTAAATGTGCATTAGCACGTTCGATAGCCACGTTCTGGGTCAGAGCTGAAACGCGTGGATCACTTCCTATTTCTGATGTGATGGGAATGATTTTTCCTTGATGTTTAATCCCGCCGGTTGTCATAATTTCGTTAATCAATTGTTCTTGCTCAGCGTAAATAGCAGCACTTTTTTTCTCGATATAACGGGCCTCTGATCGTGAGCTCCACAATGAGTATCCAGCAAACCCAAGTAACGCTGCCCAGCCAAGAGGCGTGAGTAGCGGAACGGTAATAAACGCTGCCCCTAACCCCGCTTCGGTGATCGATACGCCGCCGTGCATTTCAGGAATCCACGTTGACACCTTCGTCTTCGTGTTCGTGGTTGCGGTGGCTTCAGATGATGAAACGTATACATTCTCAGTGGACGGCCCGAACGTCAGTGTGGTACCTGATGTACCGACAGAGGTGTCACCCTTGCTCGATTGAGCTTGTGAAACGTTTGAAGCATCAGGTTTTGCAACCCTCGCGTTGTCTGAGGATACAATAAATTGGACCGATTGGCTCGCGTCGTTGAACGCAAGCATCAGCGAGCTTTCAAAGTCAAGCATGGATTGCGGAAAGTCGCCATCTGGATAGAGCGTCTGAGTAACCAAAGCATGGATATCGATTTTTGAGACAAATTCGTTCACGTCCTTTTGTGAAAGATCAGCATGCATCTTGCTTAAGTCATCGAATGTTTTGCAGGTTGCTTGTATTGCTTTATCGCAAATAAACACACCTAGCTGATCAATGCTGTCTAGCGCCATCTTGGATGCTATGATGCTCGCAGCAGGAAGCGCGAGCAATTTATTAACCGAACTCCGTCTATCTATTTGGCATAGCACTTCTTTGGCAAGTGGCTCAAGTATCTGCAGTATAATTTTTGCGGCGCGTAACTCTGGTATGAGAAGCGTTGTCACGAAATGCTTTTTGATCAATTTTCCGATACCTTCCTTGCCAATCGTTTCTTTCAAAGTCGCGACAACTGCCTTCTTAAATGCGTCAGTAGACGACTGATGACCAACATCCACTTGTTTAGCCATTTGCATGTTGAGTTCCATCAACATTTTTGCCGACAAGCACAGAAACTTTCCTTCATTAGAAGCTTCACTCACCGCGTCAACAAGCTTGATGGTATTGTTGAATACTGAAACGGCATCCCTCATTGGGGTTGGATGTTTCATGAAATCCCGACTGCCAACACGGGCCATGCTTTCGGCAACTGCCTCGACGAGCTCAGGATTCTGTAGCAATTCATTGGTCTGCCATCGCATAAATTGACCACGAAACATACGAATGTTTTCTGGGTCTTCCGCAAATATCTTAGCTTCACGAATCCGTTCGTCTTTAGAAAGGTCTGATGATAAGGATGCGAAGTGCTGTAAGAACAAGGCTGTTTGATCGACACAGGTTGCAGACTCCGACATCAGCGCTAGGTTGATGATATCTTCGATCTCGCCATCGGCGTTGCGAATGACTGGACAAACATGGGCAGGTGTTTCACCATCGCCACTGATCCAGCAAACGGCATCAAGCATATTGACGAACAATCGCTCGGCAAAGACAAGACTGGTGGCCTCGTTAAACCGACTTGGCGGAATAATGCTGATCTTCCCGTCGTGGACAACGAAGGCGTTGTCGAGTTCCGGCAACATCATGACCAAATCATTGACGGTGAACCCGTCTACGACACGCATGCGTGGATCCGATCCACAGGCTTTCAGATCAGTCACACTCATCAACTGAGCACCGCTCTCCACTAAGAGCATCGATGCAACCTTGGACTGATCCCGGAAAATACCATTTTTTGTGAGCGCGTCGATATTTTTTGCTCGTAGATCACGCAAATCCTTAAGATATTTCTCGTCCTTGAACCGCTCATCTAACACGTGACTGATGCGTTGTGAAACGTGGCGAGACGCAAGCGAATTGAAGCGCTGAGTGACTTGTGGTTTAACAAGGTGGTTGTTTACGCGATGCACGATGGAATGAAAGAGTTGCTTACTGTAAATATCGATTTGTCGATCAATGTTAGTCGTTTGGAGATTGGCTGCATGACTCCGTTTCTTGACCTGAGCACGCTCGCCTTTAACGTAAGCGGTTGCGCTGCTAACGAAGGTAGGAATCTCAGTAATAACGTTAATCACATGTGTTGCGTTCAGAAGCCCTTGAACAAACGACTGGTGAGTATCAGCCGATTCAGACATTGCAAGATGCGATGCGCCAACATGACGGCGCTGACCAACAGCCAACGATTCGCCTCTCATCACGGCA
>MGYE01000007.1 GCA_001801625.1 Gammaproteobacteria bacterium RIFCSPHIGHO2_12_FULL_42_10 | reverse complement strand
TTAAATCACATGCAACAAGAAAAACCCACCATTGTTGTCATCGATTCTATTCAAACAATTTATACCGCACTCATTTCTTCCGCCCCAGGCTCAGTTGGGCAAGTGCGAGAAAGCGCGATGCAATTAGTCAATTATGCAAAACAAACGAACACGACACTTTTTTTTGCAGGTCACGTTACAAAAGAAGGTTATTTAGCAGGCCCTCGCGTCTTGGAACATATGGTCGATACGGTACTCTATTTTGAAGGCGAATCGGATAATCGCTATCGCATCATTCGCGCGATCAAAAATCGATATGGTGCTGTGAATGAATTAGGTATTTTCTCGATGACGGAAAAAGGCCTTAAAGAGGTCTCCCATCCATCTGCGTTATTTTTATCGGGTTATCAAGACACAACACCCGGCAGCATTATCACCGCAGTAAAAGAAGGCTCGCGACCGCTGCTTGTTGAAGTACAAGCGTTGGTCGATCAAAACCATACGGGCAATGCACGCAGATTATCTCTCGGCATAGAATCACAACGACTCTCCATGCTGCTTGCCATTTTAAGCCGCCACGGCGGCATCGCAACCCACACGATGGATGTCTTTATCAATGTCGTCGGTGGTTTGCAAATTCTAGAAACAGGCGCTGATTTACCGATGATTTTTGCGATACTCTCCAGCCTGCGCAACATCCCCTGTCCTGCACAATGCCTCATATTGGGCGAAATAGGACTGGGAGGCGAAATCAGGCCTGTCTCAGGCGGTCAAGAGCGCTTAAAAGAAGCCGCTAAGCATGGTTTCAAACGTGCGATCGTGCCGCATGGAAACATGGTTAAAAATACCATGGGCGAGATGACGATTACCCCCGTTAAATTCTTGAGAGAAGCGATTGCGTTGCTTGACTAGTAGATCGTTTCATTTAAGACAGTATCTACGAATTGCTAGCAATGCATGCATATGCTATCATTTGATCAGAGGTGATCAATATGCCAAATTTAAGTGTCAGAAAAGTAGATCAAACAGCCTACGAGCAATTACGAATCCGCGCCGCAAAACATGGTGTTTCCATGGAAGAAGAAGCACGACAAATCATCTATCTTGCAGTGTCTGCACCGGCAAACATCAGCATCGTTTTTCAAAAATATTTTGGCCGGCAGAACGGTATCAATCTAGAGGAGTTACATCCACGTAAACCACACGAACCAATGGATTTTGATGAATGATTATTTTAGATACCAATATTATTTCTGAATTAATGAAGCAAGCACCTTCACATGCAGTGATTCAATGGATAGACAAAGAAAATACCACTCAACTATTCATCACAACAATGACTATCGCAGAAATGACCTATGGGATAGAAGCGTTGCCTTCAGGAAAACGCAAGCATTCTCTTGAAACAGCCTTTGATAACGTCATCAACGAAGCATTCAAGCATCGCGTTCTGTTTTTTGATCAATTAGCCGCAAATTATTACGGCAAGATCATGGGTGCAAGCAAAATATCTGGCAAACCACTCGGTATTTTAGATGGTCAAATTGCCGCGATTGCGCGTGCAAATGATGCAACCGTTGCCACACGCAATATCGCTGACTTTGCTCACTGCGGATTATCGCTAATCAACCCATTTACCCTGCTATAGAGTCTGCTGACAATGGACTGTAAGGACCTGTGTAACAATAACTTACCTATTGTTTTTACAAGTCAAGTAATTCACGAGCAATTAAGACCCGATTGGCTATAGTGAGATAACACCAATCAAGCGTTGTAAGCGGGTGATGATAGTTTGGATTTCAGTCGCAGTGAGTTGCGCAAGGCGTGGGTGTATGATTCTTTGGATGCTAACGGAACGACAATGTTCTGTTAATGCGTAGCTCGTGACTTCCAGATGATCTCTTGGTGGTAGCAACACATGCAGACCGCTAAATGCTGGTTGAGATTGGCGACTTAAGGGGCAAATAAATAGGATAGGCGGGGCAATATTCAGAATGCCCTGCGCAGTTAGCACAACGATAGGACGAATTTTACCCGTCTCGGCGGCTTTTGCTGGGTCTAGTCTTGCAAGGTAAACACCGCCACGTGTAAAGTGTGTTACTTCCGCCACCATTTTTCTTTGTCCTTCGGTAAATTTATTTCCAGGCTCCGCATTGAATCATTCGCTTCTTTTAAATATTGTTTTGATTGTTTCATTGCCTTCATGCTTTTTATAATGGCTTCTTCTTCCAGGCGTGCGTGAAGCAGGGTGATTTCGTGAGTAATTGCTTGTCGAATAAATGCCGTGCGAGAGATCCCTATTTTGGCCGCTGCCTCTTGGCTTGCTTTAGCCAATGGGTCGGGAAGATTGATGGATAACATTGTGGTCATATGGAACCTCATATCATAATACATATTAATTTTAATATGTATTTCTTTATTTTTCAATAAAATAACCGCGTCACGAATTGACTCACATTAAAAATAACCCCAGCCAAATAAAAACCGTTGACTCATATTAAAGGTAACCGGGTAAATTAGCCCGGATATTTCATCATATAGCGTAACGAGGGCGTGAAAATGGCTTGTCTGCAAGGCGCAAGAAGAAAAATGGCTGGGAGCATATTGTATATATGTGACCAGTCATTTTTCTTCTTGCAACGCAGCAGACAAGCCATTTTCACGTCCGCAGGTGCTAGTATGATGAAATATCCGGGTTAGGGGTTGCCGTTATGAGCCGTTCTGAAAAACGTGTGTATTTAGAAGCCATGAGGCGTCGTTACCGCAGAGTCAGTGTGTTAAAGAAAACCAAGATTTTGAGGGTATTTTGATTTATCATTATAATTTTCTCTCAATTAGTGTTGATGAGAAAATCATACTAGGTTAATGATGTGTTAAACACACAGGCTTGCCG
This sequence comes from Gammaproteobacteria bacterium RIFCSPHIGHO2_12_FULL_42_10, assembly GCA_001801625.1. Lineage (GTDB taxonomy): Bacteria > Pseudomonadota > Gammaproteobacteria > DSM-16500 > DSM-16500 > Aquicella. Next base: position 14,014 of record MGYE01000007.1, on the reverse strand, counting down.
GAAGAGCACGATCCTTCAGTGCAAAAAAACGCACCTCTGGATAACAGCGCGCAACATATTTGATTTGTTGAGGAGAAAGAAAGATCACAGCCACGCTCGCTTTGGTCTATCCGTCACTGAGCTCAGCATCTCGTAAACAAATGTATTGTTATAATGCGCCACCTCTTCAATCGGTAATCCCTGCCCCCACAGCACCACAGGATCGCCTACTTTTGTATCTGACAATGGGCGTAGATCAACTGCGAGCATATCCATACACACGCGACCAATTAAAGTAGTTTGTCTGCCATTGACTAAAAGCGGTGTACCGTTTTTGGCAGCTCGGGGATAGCCATCGCCATAACCCAGACTCACGATGCCAATCAACATATCGGATGGCGCAACGAAAGTGCCACCGTAACTGACTCTCTCGCCTTTTTTAATCAATCGAATCGCTTCAATTGCAGATGAGAAAGTCATCACCGGCTTTAAATCAAAATCAACAGCTGTTTTGTTTGCAAATGGCGACACGCCATATAACATTAATCCAGGACGCACAAAATCAGCGTGCGATTCGGGTCGGGCAATAATCGCTGCTGAATGAGCAAGACTACGTGGTCCCTGCAACCCAGCTGTTGCTTGGTTGAAACAAGCTATTTGGTGTGCCGTCACAGGGCTATTTAGATCATCCGCTTCAGAAAAATGCGTCATGAAGCCAATCGGTTTATTCACAGCAGAGGCCATCATGAGTCGTTGATAAATTGCAGCAACCTCATGCAGATCAAACCCTAATCTATTCATACCAGAATTAATTTTTAACCAAACAGAAAAAGGTTGGTCAGGCTTAATCTTCTCAAGCATGACTAACGCGCTCAGCTGATGAATGACCAATGTAAAATCATATCTTGATGCCACATGCCATTCTGATTCATCAAAAAGCCCATTCAAAAGCACAACGGGCTGTTGAATGCCGGCTTCACGCAAAACCATCCCCTCTTCTAACGAAGCAACGCCAAATGCATCCGCTTTTTTCAACGCACGTGCAATCTGAACCGCGCCATGACCATAAGCATTTGCTTTAACCATCGCCATGATATGCGTCGACGGCGCATACGCGCTGATGCGTTTAAAATTATGCTGTAACGCGGAAAGATCTAGCGTGAGATAGGCTGGTCGAGTCATCAAATATATCTCTTAGTGTCCAATCGTAGTACAAGGGTGGATTAGGCGCGCTTTTGCGCCGTAATCCACCCTCATAAAGCGCGCCTAATCTACCCCACGCTAAAACAACCATGCGATTAAATCACGCACCTCTGCTTTGCCTTGCAAAATGTTCAAAATCATTGAGGAAAGTGGCGCTTCGAGTTTACGACGTGATGCAAGCTCAACAATCAATTGCGCATTTCGCTTACCTTCAATCGCTTGGCCGATTTGTTTTTCTGCCTCAAGAATGCTGGCACCTCTACCTAAAGCCAAACCTAAACGACGGTTGCGCGATTGATCATCAAGCGCTGTCAAAATTAAATCGCCTAAACCAGATAATCCAATGAATGTCTCAGGCCGACCACCAAGATGCGTGCCAATCTGCATCATCTCTGCAAAACCACGTGTCATGAGCGCTGCACGAGCGTTAGCGCCCAATTGCAAGCCATCTATCATGCCTGTAGCAATGGCGATTACATTTTTAATCACACCACCTGCTTCTACACCAATTACATCGTCACTTATTTCAATATGAAAAATAGGTGAGTTAAAGCGCTGTTGCAAAGCCATAACAGTCGTATGATCACGCCCTGCAATGAGCGCAGCGGCCGGTAACCCAGCGGCTACTTCACGCGCAAAAGTTGGACCAGACAACACGGAGGCAGGATAGCGCTCACCTAAAATTTCATTGATGACCTCATGCAGAAACTGATCTTTTTCAGCATCAATCCCTTTCGTTGCGCAGAGAATGCGTACTTTCTCGTGCAGCACAGGTTTAAGTAAAATCAGCGTTTGTCTGAATCCAGCGGATGGAATCGCAATCAGGATATCGTCTACACCCAGAATCGCTTGTCGAAGATTGGATGTGGGCTGAATCTCATCTGGAAAACGATGCCCAGGTAAAAATTGACGATTCTCGCGATTAGCCAAGAGCGCTTCAATTTCTGATGACTCATGACTCCACAAACGTACAACCTGACCGCGACGTGCCAAATACAGCGCGAGCGCTGTACCCCAAGAACCGGCACCCAGAATCGCGATAGGTTTAAGTGAAGTAGTCATTAATTTGTTGTCTGTGAACCTGCTGTACTATTCATCTTTTCCATATGTTGCGCATACAATGCATCAAAATTTACGGGCGCCAATATCAATTGCGGGAAACCACTGCGCGTCACCGTATCTGAGATCACTTCACGTACAAAGGGAAATAAAATGTTAGGGCAAACACTACCAAGCAAGTGATGCAATTGACTATCTTGCACCCCATCTATCAAAAAAATCCCTGCTTGATGAGCTTCTACTAAAAACGCTGTGTTTTTATTCGACGACACTGTGGCCGTGATAGATAACACCACTTCATGCATATGATCTTTAATACGATTGCTTTTTGTTTCAAGATTAAGCGTCACTTCTGGCTTCCATTCTTCGCTAAAAGTATTTGGCGTATTGGGTGCTTCAAAAGAGAGATCTTTTAAAAAAATACGTTGGATTTCAAATTTCGATTCTTGTACAGATTTCGTATCGTGTAATGTATTCATCGTTATTTATCCTTAGTCAGTGGCATATGTGCATCCGTCCAAGCGCGCATACCGCCAGAAAGATAATAGATATGCCCGTTTTGTTTATGTTGCAACGCCATTTTCTGAGACACCTGCCCTGCGCCACACACCAAAATAATCGGTTTTGTTTTAAATTTTTCCACTGTCTTTTGAAAATCTGCTTGCAACACCTGAAGAGCAATAGAGATTGCATTAATCACATGTGCTGCTTGAAAATGTTCTTTAGAGCGAATATCGATCACGACGGCATGATGATGATTAATTTGATCCACAGCCTGCACAACACTCAACCCCTGTTTATTCTTGTGCGATCGAATACTCTCCAGAATACCAATACAGGCTAAAACAATAATCAGCGCAAGTGTCAGTACCATGTGATTGGTGAGCAACGTAACGATCTCTTGCATAGGTCTACCCTTCAAAGATGCACCGATTATGAATAAAAACAGCGGTAATTACTACAGAATTCTGCAGCAGTCCCTACAAAAGCATTGCCTAATGCGTCATTACCCTTCAAACAACCTCTGCACAAATTGATCTGCATTAAAGGGTTCAAGATCCTCTATCTTTTCACCAAAACCGATAAATCGAATTGGCAAGCCAGTTTGTTTGGCAATGGCAAACAAACTACCGCCCTTAGCGGTGCCATCTAACTTCGTCATGACAATCCCTGTTACGCCAATCGCTTCTTGAAATTGCTTCACTTGTACCAGTGCGTTTTGGCCAAAAACAGCATCCAATACAAGCAACACCTCATGAGGCGCCGTCGGATCAATTTTGGCGAGCACGCGTCGTATTTTTTGCAATTCAACCAGTAGCGGCGACTGCGTATGGAGACGTCCTGCGGTATCTGCAATCATCAGATCAAGATCACGCGCCTTGGCCGCACTGAGCGCATCAAAGACAACGGATGCTGAATCACTACCTTGCGCCTGCGCAATAACAGGCATATTCAGCTTCTCGCCCCAGACTTTTAATTGCTCAATCGCAGCCGCGCGAAAGGTATCGCCTGCTGCAAGCAAAACGCGTTTGCCGAGCTTTTGGTAATAGTAGGCGAGCTTACCAATCGTTGTTGTCTTGCCGGCGCCATTAACGCCAATCACTAAGATCACAAAAGGTTTGACCGTTGGGGGTAACACAAGAGGCGTATCGTTTGCCTGCAAAATACTTTTCATCTCATCTTGCAGGCTTTTAAAAGCAGCATCAGCATCATTTAGCTCTTTACGTACAAGTTTCTGCGTTAGAGTTGCAATAAGTTGCTGCGTAGCTGACACACCCACATCAGCCGTCAGAAGCATCGTCTCAATTTCTTCGAGCAACGCACCATCCAGTGCCTTTTTGCCAAAAAAAAGTTTCTTGATAAATTGAAATTTAAACATAGGTGGCCACTGTACTATCCTTTGAAGAATGTGTCATCATCAATACCAATCATGAATAAACAACCTCTCAAACGCGGCTTTGTACGCATCATCGCAGGTACGTGGCGATCACGCCGTTTAAATGTGATCGACCAGGCCATGGTACGTCCCACGCCAGACCGCGTTCGCGAAACGCTGTTTAATTGGCTTGCGCCATGCCTTCCTGGCAAACGTTGTCTAGATTTATTTGCAGGCAGCGGCGTCTTAGGATTTGAAGCGCTGTCACGAGGCGCTTCCCATACACTGATGATTGATCAATCAAGCGCGGTCATTGAAGCACTTAAAACAACTGCTAAGCAATTAAAAGCAGAAGAGCTAGTTAAAATTGAACAAGCCAACATTCCCCAACAATTACAAACAATCACACAACCTTTCGATATCATTTTCCTAGATCCGCCCTACCAGAGCGACCTACTCTTCCCAACTTGTCAGTCTCTTGAAAAGCACGGCTATCTAGCTAATCCCGCCTACATTTACCTTGAAGCGGGCGAAAAAATATCGGAAGATCAATTGCCAGAGAACTGGCAGATCATCAAACAACAGAAAGCGGGACAGATATTTTATTATTTATTAGTGCGGAGAGAAGGATAAATTAATCCGATCAGGAGTATCTATCATCAACAAAAAAATACTACTCACAGGCGACACACCTACCGGGCGCTTACATCTTGGCCATTGGGTTGGTTCTATTGAAAACCGCCTACAATTACAAGACCAATACGATTGCTATTTCATGATTGCGAATGTACAAGCGCTGACGACGCGTTGGGATCGTGTCTCAGAAGTGCATCAACAAGTCATCGATATCGCACTCGACTATCTCGCTGTGGGTCTAGACCCAAAACGTAGCACACTTTTTATTCAGTCTGAGATCCCAGCAATCGCTGAACTCACTATTTTTTTTAGTATGCTCATCCCTTATGCGCGCATCATGCGCAACCCAACCATTAAAGATGAAATCCGAGACAAGGGTTTGGGTGATCACTATCCATTTGGTTTTCTACTCTATCCCATTAATCAAGTCGCTGACATTTTAGCTTTTAGGCCGCATGTCGTCCCCGTGGGTGAAGATCAAGTGCCTCACCTTGAGCTCATGCGTGAAGTAGCGCGACGTTTTAATCAAGTTTATTGCGGGGTCAGCTCACATACGGATGATGAAAAACATTTAACGGAAGGCGGCCTTTTCCCGATTGCAGAAACCGTTTTAGGACGCACACGTCGTTTAATTGGAGTGGGCGCCCCTGGACCCGATGGAAATTTATTAAAAATGTCCAAATCATTAAATAATGCAATTTTTTTAAGCGATGATGCTGATACAATTAAGAAAAAAGTATTTTCTATGTACACCGATCCTACGCGCATCAAACCCACCGACAAGGGTACAATCGAAAATAATCCGCTCTGGATTTTTCATGATACATTCAATCCAGACAAAGCCTGGGTTGATGAAGCAAAAGCAAAATACCTTGCAGGACAGATCGGCGATGTCGCATGCAAACAAAAACTCACCGACATTTTAGTCGAGCTGATCACGCCTATTGCCAGAAGACGCGCACAATACGAAAAAGCATTAGAGGAAGTCATGCATGTTCTAAAAGTGGGCACAGACAAAGCGAATGCAACCGCAACACAAACCTTGCGGCTCGCAAAAGAAGCAATGAAGCAGTGGTATTTTTAAATGCATCGCAGTATCGAGTCATTCATGTGAGAAAGCTCCACGCACAACCCTTTGCAGTCTATTAGAATTCATACTAATATACGTTTGTTCGGTAGATTTAGGTGCCCCGAGCAGAGCTCTCAGCGCCCTATCAATTTTTTGTTAACTTAATTTATGAGGAATCACCAGCTATGCGTAACTATTTCTTACTTGCAACTCTGTTCGGGCTCGTCATGGGTCTTTCTGCTTGCTCCAAAGGAGACGACACCACCCAACAACCAGCTGAACAAAACACAGCAGCACTTTCAGCCACCACAACCACCGCTGAAAACCAAGTTCCTGCACAACCTGCCATAGAAAACAATGCAGAAACCCAGGAAGCCGTTCCTTCCAAAACAGCCGACACAACAACAGCAGTTGCAGCTCCCACAAACGACAGCACGAGCGCCACAGCAACTAGCGACACACCCACACCAGCCGCTACCGATAGCACAGCAGGCACTGACAACATGTCTCAAATGGGTACTGACAACACTGCCGAAACAAACAATGAAAATGCAGCGCCAGCAACTGCACCAGCTGCTAATTAATCATTGGTTCGCTATCTTACTCCCGCGAGACTCATAAGGTCCGCGGGGGTAGAAAACGATAGACCGCTCAGGCGAAATTATGCTTACACTTAAGCGGCTCCCACGAATTCTTCTAGGTTTTCTCTTAAACGCGATAGCATTTTCAACAATCTGGGCAATACAAACGCCCAATACACAAGCAAATAACTCAATTATAGCCCAGAGCACATCCAACATTTCAGCACAACCATCACGTTTATGGAATTTGCGAGATGCAGACATACTCAGTGTGGTTACTGAAATCTCACAAGAAACAGGGAAAAATTTTGTCGTAGATCCACACATCAACGGCAAAATCACTCTCGTTTCAAGCACACCCCTTTCTAAAGATGAAGTTTATCCCGTTTTTCTTTCTGCACTCAGCATGCTGGGATATGCTGCCATTCCAAGCGGCAATGTCATTAAAATTGTTCCTAATATGGAAAGCGGTGAACAAGCAACGCTCGTTGCTTCCGCAAATACCCATGTAAAAAGCAAAGGTGATGAGGTGGTTGTGCGCATCATTGCATTATCAAATGTCTCTGCAACACAATTGATCCCTGTCTTGCGACCACTACTACCTCAATGGAGCAATATTACTTCCTATACGCCAGGAAACATTTTGCTGCTTTTTGGCAAAACAGCGAATCTCGATCGCATCGCTTCGATCATACAAGAAATTGATCAAGCATCTAATAATAATATTCAAATCGTTCCACTCAATCATGCCTCAGCCAGAGAAATAGCAACGGTCTTAAATAATTTACAAACGGCGGCACGCAACGCAGGTGAAGCGCTCAGCGTTTCCATTGCAGTTGATGAACGAAGCAACAGCCTTCTTTTGAGCGGCACAAAATTAGCTCGCTTACGACTGCGTGTGCTCATTGCACAATTAGATGCACCTGGAAACACACCCACCGGCAACACCGAAGTCATTTATTTGCGTTATCTACAAGCTAAAAATCTTGCGCCACTCCTCGGTAAAATCGCAGAAAATATTACGGACAAAGGCAGTGCACATAACGACAACAATTTTACAGGCAACACAAACAATGTACTGTCTGCAAATGATGCTTCTAAAGCAGCTACCACAACAGCGTATATTCAAGCAGAACCAAACACCAACGCTGTTATCATCACAGCGCCATCTCTGCTCATGCAAACTTTAAAAACGGTTATCGCCAAATTAGATATCCGCCCTGCGCAAGTTTTAGTAGAAGGCATTATTGCAGAAGTCGATGAAAGTAATTTAACAGATCTTGGTATTCAGTGGGGTAGCGTCACACCTAGTGGTACCGTTGCAAGCAATGCTACGATCACTTCTTTCCCCAATTTTGGAGCAGGTGTCGTTGGCATTATGCCGAGCGTTCAAATACAGGCAGTCTTGAGTATTTTACAAAACTTAAATGGTGTGAATATTTTATCAACACCTTCTATCATGGTGCTAGACAACCAAAAAGCAACGATTGAAATCGGTCAGGACGTCCCCTACCAAACAGGTTCTTATGCAACCACTGGCACAACAAGCACAGTCACGCCATTTACGACGATTGAACAAAAGCCCGTTACATTAAAACTAGAAGTCACACCACAAATTAATTTAAGCAATGCCATTCGCCTAAAATTAAATTTACAAAATGATTCGCTACAAAATCCATTGAACCCAGGTTTAAATCCCATCATTAATACTAGCAAAATCACAAATTCGGTCATCATTAATAGCGACGATATCTTGGTACTCGGCGGACTCATCAGTCATACGCAAAATGAAAATATCAATAAAGTCCCCATATTAGGCGATATCCCGCTCATCGGTGCGGTCTTCAGACAGAAAATTACGCGCCAAGATAAGAAAAATCTCATGGTATTCATCAAACCCATCATCGCGCGCAACAGCGCAGATGCAACCAATATCACACGCACCAAATATGACAACATCGGACGCATTGAAGAGCATTATGAATGTGATTTATCGAGCATTGGTAAAACACCATTACACTCAATGGTGCCAACGTGGCAGAACAAATAATCCTAAAATGGATACATCATGCAACTCTCATTTGCAAAACGATTTGGCGTACTAGTAAAAGACTGCACGCCCCGCTATGCAACGATTCTTTATCACGAAACGCCCTCACTGACGATTCTTTCAGAATTGCGTCGCACATTAGAACGGCCGCTCATTCTAGAAAAAATAGATGAAACCACTTTCAATGAAGCGCTCATCGCACAGTATGAATCAAACACCACAAGCGCGATGCATCTTGCAGAAGACCTAGGCGAATCATTTAATCTACATGAACTCATCGATGCGTTACCAAAAACAGAAGATTTGCTTGAAAAGCAAAATGATGCGCCTATCATTCGATTACTAAATGCATTACTAAGCGAAGCCATTAAAGAACAAGCCTCCGATATTCATATTGAAACATTTGAAGATCATGTTGCCATTCGCTTTCGTATTGATGGTATGTTGCGTGAAGTGCTGTCCCCCCAACGCGTTCTTGCGCCACTCATCATTTCACGCATTAAAGTCATGGCAAAATTAGATATTGCAGAAAAACGCCTACCGCAAGATGGGCGTGTCCGCCTACATCTCGGCCACCGAGCCATCGATATCCGTGTCTCGATTATCCCAACCAACCATGGTGAACGTGCAGTCTTAAGATTACTTGATCAAAAAAGTACGCCGTTAGATTTAACGCAACTGGGTATGGATCAAGAAACACAAACAATCATCCAGCAACTCATTTCAAAACCTAATGGTATTATCTTGGTGACAGGACCCACGGGCTCCGGCAAAACAACAACACTCTATGCATTGCTCTCATTGCTAAACAACAAAAACAGAAATATCCTAACGATAGAAGACCCCATAGAATACGCCCTGCCCGGCATTGGACAAACGCAAGTCAATAACAAGATCAATATGACCTTTGCAAAAGGCTTACGCGCAATCTTAAGACAAGACCCAGACATCGTCATGGTAGGTGAAATCCGTGATCTTGAGACGGCACAAATTGCCATTCAAGCAAGTTTAACGGGACACCTGGTTCTCTCAACACTGCATACAAATAGTGCTGTTGGTGCGATCACTCGTTTATCAGACATGGGTATTGCACCCTATTTAATTGCCTCAAGTATCACAGGGGTCTTATCTGAGCGACTCATCCGAAAACTGTGCCCACACTGCAAAACACCCATCACACCGAAAGATGCCATCATCAATGAATTACACTTAAATCCCGCCATGGATCATACACTGTACCAAGCTCTGGGCTGTATGCAGTGCAAGCAATCTGGCTACACAGGTCGCAGCGGTATTTATGAACTCATTGTCATCGACGACAAAATGCGATCCATGATTCACACAAACACCAATGAACAAGCGCTCGCTGCGCATGCACATGCATGCCATCACAGTCTTAAACAGAACGGCTATCATCGTGTCTTGATGGGCGACACATCCCTTGAAGAAATATGGCGAGTAGCAGGCGCGAGCTAAAGATTGTCATGCTGCAATTTGCGTCCCCCTCTCCTCCCGAAAACGGGAGGAGAGGGTCGGGGAGAGGAGGGCTCAATAAATTAAATATGTCCTCTCATCATTCAATCCAACCAGCGTTAACCTGGATATTTCATCATATAGCGTAACGAGGGCGTGAAAAATGGCTTGTCTGCAAGGCGCAAGAAGAAAAATGACTGGGAGCATATTGTATATATGCGACCAGTCATTTTTCTTCTTGCAACGCAGCAGACAAGCCATGTTTCACGTCCGCAGGTGCTATATGATGAAATATCCCGGTTAATATCATGAGTTAGAATATGCTATGCCAATCTACTCCTATCACGCACTCACTCAAGCAGGCCAAAAACAAAAAGGCCGACTCAATGCTGGCAATGAAAAATCAGCTAGACAGCAATTGCGTGATCAAGCACTCATCCCGCTTCGCATCATTCCTTATCACACTTCATCGCACTTACTATCAACCTGGCTCCAGCATTTTAAAAAGCGCAAGCTCTCCGCCAAAACAATCGCATTGATCACACGGCAATTATCAGCACTGCTCTCAGCAGGGCTTACCGTCACAGAAGGGTTAACCACTTTAGCAGATAATCTTCGCGAGCCTGCAGTCAAACAACTCATCCAAGCCGTACGAAACAAAGTCACGACAGGCTACTCACTCGCCGCCTCATTGCGCGAATACAGCGAATCCTTTCCAGCACTCATGATAGAAACCATTGCCGCAGGTGAAAAATCAGGACAACTGAATCAAGTCATGAGTCGTATTGCAGATTACACAGAAAAAATGTGGCATACCCAACAAAAATTGCAAACCGCTTGCATCTACCCAGCTGCTATGATGATCGTTGCGGGCTGCATCATCTTTTTCTTGCTGGAATATATCGTACCAAAAATGGTTGTTGTCTATACTAACACCGACCAAGCATTACCGTTTTTAACGAAAGTACTCATCAGCGTCAGCAATCACACTCAATCATTTTTATTGACTGCTGGTTTTATTGCAATCATTGGTTTTATTGCATTCAAAATGGCCTGGCAAAAGCCTTCTTTCAAAACAAAATGGCAAGCTTCATTGCTACGCCTACCCATCATCGGTTATGTCATCAAAACAACCAATACAGCACGCTTTGCAAGAACGCTTGCAATGCTCACACAATCAGGTGTTGCCATAACAGATGCCATGACTATTGCAGCTACACTCATCACACCCCTACCCATGCGCCAGCAAATAGTGCAAGCGATTAAACGGGTGCGTGAAGGGTCTCCTATTCATTTTGCGCTCAAGCAAACAGGATATTTTCAACCAGTCAGTATTCATCTCCTAGCAAGCGGCGAAGCAAGTGGCACACTTTCCTCTATGCTAGAACATATTGCACGCAATCAAGAAGCAGAATTGGCACGCTTAATCGAAATTAGTTTAACATTACTTGAGCCCATAATGATTCTTTTCATGGGTGCCATCGTGTTATTTATTGTATTAGCGGTACTGTTACCCATCTTTGAGATGAATCAATTTATTCAATAATATCGATATTACTCATCTCGCCAAACACCTGTTCCATTGTTTCTTCTGCGGCGTCTACCAGCGTATAGTCTATGTTACCAAACCAACGACGAATCGCAACAAGCTCTCTGCCACGCAAGAAAATATAAAATCCAAGAAACAAGACATCTGGATCTTCCTGAGCAGAATGTTCTTGAAACGCATAACGCTCAGCGTAAGGTAAACGTTTTTTAGATTCTGTTTTGGTATACTCAGATAACACCACAAAAGCTTCTTCTGCCGTTTTAGCACGTTCGCAATGTGTTTGGACCACATGATAATCATGCAAGCGTTTTTGTAAAACATACTCCAATTCTTCTTCTTTCAGCAATTCAGTAAATCCGTGTGGTAAGCGTTCATCAATACCAAATACTTTGTTAATAAAATCAGCATGACGAATTTCTGCAATACCTGGATCAAATATTTTATAAAAAAATGGCATCGCAAGACAGGCGCGCTTAAAAGAAGGGGTGTGAATATAAAGCTTATCTTGTCGGATAGCTAATGTAGCAAGACGTACCGGATGTTCACTATTTTTTTTGTAAGTGTCTAACGACTCACAGTGCAAATCTGCACATTCATCCCGCCAAAACCAACTCCAGGTCTCAGTGCTAGTATTTTGCTCACAGCACTTGAGTCGATTCAGTTTATCGATGAGCTGATCTTTTTTACGCAGTTCATAGGCCAGCCGGATCGGTTGGTAAGCCTCTCCCGTCTCAACAGTCAGAAATGGCTTTTGCAACCGTTCAAACATAGGGCGCTCCTATTTTCATACACTCTGCTTCCTTACCCACCAAATACTGTACCGTATTTATAATATCTTGTCTCTACTATCTCCGATACACACGAGGAGACGAATGTTGTGCATCCTGCGTATCCTGTGGCACTGTTTGTTTACATGCTAATGCGTTTTCCATATAAACCGTTGCTAACTTCTGTTCTAGCGCCTGTAAAGCACGTGGCGCCATAGCGCGCGACTGACTATTGCTAAAAATGCCATGCAATAAGAGATTCTCTATCGTCGTCTTGTACAGACGGTGATTCTGCTGATTCAAATCGTTAAGATTGCTCGACATCGCGAGCGATGCCTTCCTGAGCGTATTAACATCCGTCTTGCCGTCATTTTCTGGCAACCCATTGATTATATTAATAAGATTCTCTTTACCAGGCATAGCGCACTCCTCGTTATAGGTATAATTATTATTCTTATTATACTACCATTTTATTGAATAAACCTGAATACTTGATGCTGCTTCTTCATAATTCGGGTAGGATCACTGCATTATCTATATTTCGAAGGGATCATAATATGAGTCGTGATCTGCAATCAAGAAATAATGCTTCTGGTTTTACTTTAATCGAAATCATGGTAGTCGTTGTCATTCTAGGCATTCTAGCCGCCATGATTGTGCCTAAAATCATGAGCCGACCCGATGAGGCAAGAATGGTAAAAGCAAAACAAGACCTCCTCACCATTCAGAGTGCCTTAGATTTATACAAACTAGATAATGGCGTTTACCCCACCACGGAGCAAGGTTTGCAAGCACTGGTAATCACTCCCACTGCACCCCCCTTTCCATCTGACTGGAAGACAGGCGGATATGTGCGAAATCTACCGATTGATCCTTGGCATATGCCTTATCAATATGTTAATCGTGATGAAGAAATCCAAATATACAGCTACGGTCCCAAAGGCCCATCTGGCAACCATGCGATACAATTACCCTAGCCCGGATATTTCATCATATAGCGTAACGAGGGCGTGAAAATGGCTTGTCTGCAAGGCGCAAGAAGAAAAATGGCTGGGAGCATATTGTATATATGTGACCAGTCATTTTTCTTCTTGCAACGCAGCAGACAAGCCATTTTTCACGTCCGCAGGTGCTATATGGTGAAATATGCGGGCTAGTTCGTTATCAATAGCTGGGTATACTTTAATCGAAGTCTTGGTCGTCCTTTTTATTATGGGACTCGTGACAGGCATTGCTATATTAAAAATCAGTTATCATACAGACAGGGCGATCACCGCTTTTTCAAACGAACTTGCGCAAGTTTTAATACTGACAGAAGAACGCGCCCTGTTAGAATCAAAAACACTTGGCATTGTCTGGCACAACCATGATTACCAAGTAGTACGCCTCTCTCTCGATAAGTGGCAACCATTCAATGATCGATATTTCCAAACACACGACATACCAAACACGCTCCTCATCACCCTTTCTGTCAACAGACATCCCGTGAACACCCACGCCTCTGATCGCACAAACGAACCCAGTCTTGCAACTTCAGCAGATGGAGCGTATCCACCTTTTGTTATTTATATTGGGCAGCACAACAAAAAACCATGTTATAAAATCACCAATCAAACAAATGGTAGAATAGTCACAACAAAACTTTAGCATGCGCCATGCCGTGAGGAAGCACTCACTATCGCTCCCCTCCCCCGCAGGGGGAGGGTGAGGGTGGGGGGATCAATATGCAACAACACAAACATTTTTTGATGAGATCCCCCCACCCTCACCCT
>MGYE01000006.1:3373-5568 GCA_001801625.1 Gammaproteobacteria bacterium RIFCSPHIGHO2_12_FULL_42_10 | reverse complement strand
TTTGCATCAGGACATTGAAAATGCTTTGCTTGGTATTGAAGGAGCGGGCAAAGAAGCAAAAGGCAAGCTGAAAGAATTAGGTACGGCATTAGCTCTATTGATTCAAGAACCGATTGACCGCAATCGTGATGCATTTATTAGTTCATTAAGCAGTGTTTTAATCAATCCCTCCTCAGATACACAAATTAATCAACAAGTGCTAAACATTTGTAAACAGCACATTGACTCAACATTAGATACACAATATAAACACCGAGCAGCCTTAACACTGGTGAAAGAACAAGTTCAACAAGTTGAACAAGAACAACAAGCCCAGATAGGGCAACGGCGCAAATAAAAAGGATAGTTGGTATATTTTTAATGATTGGAACTCAAGGGCGAGGAACTTTGCATGTTTGACCGGTTACAAAAACCGTTTTTGACTGTTGAAACCGGAGAAGCGTACCAACCCATTCGTTTGACCTATGATCTAGATCAAACAGAGGGAGTCGCGGCCACGTTAGAAAAATTAAGTTGCCTGCAAAAAAATCCGACGCCCAATTCCTGGAGCTGGTACTGGAAAGAAGAATGCGATGATTTGCATTTTGAATCGCTCAATTCTTTCCGTAAAAATCTCGATCATCCGGTGCGCTTGGGCACTGTTACCTTACGTAATAATAAACTTTTTCTGAATTTACCTTCTTTTAAACGCGCTTGTATGGCAGTTCCTTTTTTTCATAAAATGATCGCCGCGCAAATTGCGCATGTGCATCATGCCGATTTTATTAACAAAGTATTTGCCTTAGATGAGCGCTTGCCGCATGGGTTCACCGAGTTATTTAAAGATGAAGAGCTAGATCACCTTCTTCATCAACGCATAGAAGATTATCATAAAGTACAAACGCAATGTGAGAATGCTTCGAGTGCTGAAGAGGCACTTTCGATTTTGTCACAATATACCCACACAGAAGCAAAAAAGCGTTTACCCTATGCAGAACGTTACGTATTTCAAATAAAAGAATCAGACGATCTTGATGTTGTATTTCTCGGGTTTTATATCTATCTCCGCGGCCGTGAATTAGTTGCGATTAAGCGCTGGTTTGGCGAAGCGGGCTATTCACTTGCTGATGCTGCAGACGAAACCATCGAAGCGGTATTCGGCGGTATGGGCATCGATATTATTGAATAGTTTTCACATTTACACTCCTCACATTTCATCTCATCCATAAAAATTTTTTTACTTTCTCGAATTATTGTATAATGAATAAGGAAGATACTATGCGTCAAAGAAACAATGAGGGCAGCATGAAATCAGCTAGATTTGATACATTGCAGTATGCTAAAAAAGCGAAAGAAGCAGGCTTCACTGAGCAGCAGGCTGAATTTCAAGCGGAAGCGTTAGAAGCGTTAGCCGAAATACTAGATAAAGGATTAGCAACAAAGAATGATATAACGGATTTAAAAAAAGATATAAAGAATGATATAACTGATTTAAAAAAAGACACTGAAGTGTTCAGAATAGATTTTAAAAAAGATATCGCAGTACTCAAAAAGGATATAGAAGTACTTAGGACAGATGTCAAAAAAGATATAGGTATACTGGATGCTCGAATTACTGCTGTAGATTCAAAATTAACATGGCTGATATCACTGTTTGGAGTTGTGAGTATCCTGATTGGTATTGCTAATTTCTGGCATGTTTTGCATTAAGACAAGGTCTAACCTGTAAACTGATCTAACTGAAATATCGGTAATAACACGGCTAACACAATAAATAACACGATTGCACCCATTAACAAAATAATCGCAGGTTCAAATAAAGCAAGGCTGGTCTCAATTAAGCGAGAGATATCATTGTCTTGATTGTTTGCTGCGCGTTCTAACATATTTTCTAATTGTCCACTGGCTTCGCCACTTGCAATGAGGTGGATGCTCATCGGCGGGAAGAATGTCGTTTGTTTTAACGCTAAATGAATATTTGCACCTTCACGTACCCGGCTCACTGCGTTTTCAATTGAGTTACGAATAGGGAGATTAATAATCAGTGCAGATGCAATGGTCATCGCTTCTAATACAGATACACCCGCAGAAGAAAGAATCGCAAACGTACGCGAAAAGCGCGCGGTGTTGGTTATTTTGATCGCATTGCCGATGATGGGAATGCGCAGCATGAAACGATGTATTTTTTCTCGAAAAGAGACATTATTTTTCATTTG
>MGYE01000006.1:0-3200 GCA_001801625.1 Gammaproteobacteria bacterium RIFCSPHIGHO2_12_FULL_42_10 | reverse complement strand
TACCCATCGCAACCAATACCATGATGAAAGGATAAATCAGCGCGTGCAGAATTTTTTGCCGCATTTCGTATTGTTGTTCCGTATAATCAGCTAATCGCTGCAAGACGATATCCAAATGGCCGGATTTTTCGCCGGCGGCAACCGTTGCACAATACAAATTGGAAAAGGCATTCGGAAAATCTCGCATGCTGGATGCAAGCGCATGGCCTTCTAGAACTTTGCTGCGCACCGCTAAAATTAATCCTTTGCTGCGCGGCTTTTCTGTTTGTTCCGAAACTGCAGCTAATACTTCTTCTATCGGTAATCCTGCAGCCAATAACGTTGCAAATTGGCGGGTCATTAAGGCAAGTTCTTTGATGCTCATGCTGTGCTTGCGTGATTTGGTTGACGAAACCATAACAGATTTCGATGATTTCTCATGGACTGGATTTATTTCTAACGGAATTAATCCCTTGTTACGCAGTAATTGTCGTGCAAGTTTTGCAGATTCTGCTTCGATAATGCCTTTTTGTTTTTCACCGGTTGAATTCATTGCTACGTAGTGAAAGGCTGCCATGGTTATTCCTCACTGGTAACGCGTAACACCTCTTCCAATGACGTATCGCCTGCTAACACACGCTTATAGCCATCTTGTCGAATGGTCGGAAACAAGGTGCGAGCATGTTTTTTGAGTTGTGATTCTGATTGTCGGTCATGAATCATGGTACGCAGTTTATCATCAATGACGATGAGCTCATAAACACCACTGCGACCGCGATAACCGCTATTGCGACATTCCGTGCAACCGACCGCATGATAAATAGTAGGCAGAGGATGTTCTGGTACACCCATTAACGCGCATTCTGCTGCATCGGCGGGCATGGGTTTTTTACATTGTAGACACAATAACCGTAGCAGCCGTTGTGCCAATACACCAATTAAACTGGATGATAATAAAAACGATTCAATGCCCATATCATCTAAACGGGTAATTGCACCAATTGCACTGTTGGTATGTAAAGTGGATAACACTAAATGTCCGGTGAGACTTGCTTGAATTGCAATTTGTGCAGTTTCCACATCACGAATTTCTCCAACCATGACCACATCAGGATCTTGTCGCAAAATAGAACGTAATCCTTTAGCAAATGTCATGTTAACTTTGTAGTTAACTTGCGTTTGACCAATGCCTGATAAATCGTATTCGATGGGATCTTCTACGGTTAAAATATTTCTGACATGACTATTTAATGAAGAAAGTGCAGCATAGAGTGTGGTGGTTTTTCCTGAACCGGTTGGGCCTGTTACTAAAATAATTCCATGTGGCAGCGCAATTAATTTTTTCATTAATTTCAACGTGTGCGGCATCATGCCGAGATCCGCCATATCAAGCCGTGCGGATTGTTTATCCAATAAACGTAACACAACACGTTCGCCGTGACTTGTCGGCATGGTGGATACGCGTACATCCACCGCACGACCTGCAATGCGAAGCGTAATACGTCCATCTTGCGGCAAGCGTTTTTCCGCAATGTCGAGTTTTGCCATGACTTTGATACGCGAGACAATTAAAGGTGCAAGGATACGTTGCGGTTCCAGTACTTCACGTAACACACCATCTACTCGAAAACGAATCATCACGCGATCTTCGAATGTTTCAATATGTACATCGGATGCGCCTTCCTTGATGGCTTCGCTTAACAACGCATTCAGCAAGCGAATAATAGGCGCATCATCTTGTCGTTCTAATAAATCTTCTGGCTTAGGTAATTCATGAATCAGATCAAACAAATTCATCGATTCGCCTAAATCTTCCGCCATGAGCATAGCTGTGCTGCTATCCGTTTCGTAACTTTTTACTAATAATTTATTAAAGTTCGTTTCATCAACGTGTTCCATCACAAGTGGTAAATCTAAAAAACGGCGCAATTCGCTGAAAATGTACGCGTGAGGACGGTTACGGTAAATAATTTTTGCCTGATTATTTTCAATTCCCATAAAGAGTACGCCATAACGTTTAGCAAAGGCGAACGGAATGGGAGTGGTTGAACCGGCCATTAATTTTCTGCCTCAAATGGTTTGGGTAGTTCAGTATTATTTTTCCATAAGGGCAATACATTGGGTGCTTTTTCCGGCGTGATTTTAATTAAATTTTGAGGCCACTTGATTTGTGTTTGGCGAATCGAGTCATATTTTGTATTAGTAATCAGGGTATAATCATCCGGATTGCGTAAAATAGTGGGTTTAATAAAGACGACTAGATTTCTTTTTTGTATTTGCCGGTTTCTTTGTTGAAATAATACTTTACCAAACAGAGGCAGGTCACCTAAAAAAGGTACTTTATTAATATTTTCTGTCACGCTGTTTTTGATTAATCCGCCAAGCACCAACACATCTTCGCTATTAATGATCACAGAATTTTTAATACTACTGGTATCGACAATAGGGTTTAAACCCGGTGAGCTTGGATTTTGGAGGGAGTCATTTTTTAAATTAATCAACAAACGTACTGCATCGCCGAGATTAATTTGCGGAGTGACAGTTAATTTTAGAGTAACCGGTTTACGGTCAATCGTGTTGAAAGGCGTGACAGTGCTTGAACTCCCGGTTGTTGCATAAGACCCGGATTGCATAGGTACATCTTGCCCGATCTCAAGCTCGGCTTTTTGATTATCTAACACGGCAATAGAAGGCGTTGACAAAATATTTGTGCCTTCTATGCTTTCCAGAAAACTTAAAATGGCAGTGAGGCTTGTGCGAGGAATAATGCCGATGTTACCGGGGCCTGGCAGAGGATAATTGATGGGTGATGAAGTATTCGCGTTGGGATTATTAGGATTTGTATTTGTGCCGAATGATCCCCATTGAATTCCTAAATTACGAAGATTGCTTTCATCTATTTCCACAATAATGCCTTCTACAAGCACTTGTGCGGGACGAATATCTAATTTGGCAACAATGGTTGTGAGTGCACGCATCATGGCAGGTGGGGCAGTAATAATAATTGCATTGGTATTAGGTTCAGCCTGAATATTGGTTTGATTCTCAGGTGCTTTGCTCCCTGATTTTGCATTGCTGGCAGGATTGTTAGGTACGAAAGAAGTCACAGCGCTGGCTGGTGCATCAGGGCCAGTATTCTTGCCTTGCATATTTTGTGCGATCTTGCCTAAGAGCGGTGCAAATTTTGCGGCTTGTAAGTAACGTAAATAAATGACTTCAGT
>MGYE01000005.1:4273-6394 GCA_001801625.1 Gammaproteobacteria bacterium RIFCSPHIGHO2_12_FULL_42_10 | reverse complement strand
GCTATTTTAAGACTCTCTCGCTTGGTTCGCACGCAGGCTTCCGCCTGCGTTTCTGTGCTATTTTAAGACTCTCTCGCTTGGTTCGCACGCAGGCTTTCGCCTACCGTTTCTGTGCTATTTTAGCGCTTCTGTGCTTATTCGGATTCTACAAACTTCGGCACAATATACAACCCTGCTTCAACTTGTGGCGCATTTTTTTGAAATAAGTCACGTTGATCTTTTTCAGTGATGATGTCTTCACGCAAAGGTTGTGTTGCACTGACAGAGTGTGACAAAGCTTGCACGTCTTGTGTATTGGCGTCATCCATTTTTTTTACCAATGTTAAAATATTTTTTAAGGCGTCGGTGAGTGCTGGTAGTTTGTCACTTGAAATATGTAATTTTGCCAGATCAGCGATTTTTTGCACGCTTTCTGTTGTTAATGTGCTCATGTTTTTCCCCATTTTGAATCGGTTGAGAGATTATACGGATTTTTGGAAAAATTTCCATAATCCATTCTCGACTTCAGGTTAAATTTCAGTTAAATTTGTGTGACTTAATCACGCAATTTAATTACAAAGGCTGGATTTTACATCATGGCAAGCATCTTTAAAAAATTTCGAGGCTATTTCTCAAGGGATATTTCAATCGATTTGGGTACAGCAAACACGTTAATCTATATGCCGCAAAAAGGGATTGTGCTAAATGAGCCATCTGTTGTTGCCTTACGTAAGGACCCGCATACAGGTCAATCGCATGTGGTTGCGGTTGGTTTGGAAGCAAAATTGATGTTAGGTCGCACACCTGGCAATGTGATTGCAACACGCCCATTGAAAGATGGTGTAATTGCCGATTTTCACGTTACCGAAAAAATGTTGCAACATTTTATTCAAAAAGTGCATGAAAAAAAGCTATTTCGTCCCAGTCCTCGCGTTTTAGTTTCTGTCCCTTGTGGTTCAACGCAAGTGGAACGCCGTGCAATTCGTGAATCTGCATTGGGTGCGGGTGCACGTGAGGTGTATTTAATTGAAGAACCAATGGCAGCGGCAATGGGTGCTGGGTTGCCGGTCGAAGAAGCGCGTGGTTCAATGGTTGTTGATATTGGTGGTGGCACAACAGAAGTCGCAGTGATTTCTTTGAATGGTGTTGTTTACGCAGCGTCAGTGCGTATTGGTGGTGATCGTTTTGATGAAGCGATTATTAATTACGTGCGTCGTAATTATGGTTGTTTAATTGGTGAATCAACAGCGGAGCGAATTAAACACACTATTGGCGTGGCATTTCCTTCTTCTGACATTAAAGAAATAGAGGTGCGGGGTCGTAATTTAGCAGAAGGTGTGCCAAGAAGTTTCACGTTGAATAGCAATGAAATTTTGGAAGCATTACAAGAACCTTTGTCTGGTATTGTTGGTGCGGTACGTGCAGCATTAGAGCAAACACCACCGGAGTTGGCTTCCGATATCGCGGAACGTGGCATGGTTTTAACTGGCGGTGGTGCATTGCTTCCTGGGCTGGATCTCTTGTTGAGTGAAGAAACAGGATTGCCGGTTGTGGTTGCAGAAGATCCGCTGACATGTGTTGCGCGTGGTGGCGGACGTGCATTAGAAATGATGAATGTAGTCGGCTCGAATTTTTTATATCGCGAGTAGGGACGCGATTTATCGCGTCTCCCGAATAGATTCGGGAGTATTTTATCAAACGATTATTTCACCAAAGTGCAGGCCCTGGTTTAAGGGCCTTAATTTTATTATTAATAGCAATCGTATTAATTTGTTTTGATCACCGTTCAGCTGCTTTTCATGCAGCTCGTAACCGTTTGGCCTCATTCGTTTCTTATCCCTTTCAATGGATGGTAGATTCACCTATTAATTTTGTGTATTGGGTTAATGCGAGTATTACATCGCAACATCATTTATTAGATGAAAATGAAAAATTGCATGTACGTGAAATTTTATTGCAATCGCGTTTACAGAAATTATTGGCACTTGAAAAAGAAAATGCACAGCTGCGAGAGTTATTGCGATCGACGCCACAAGTTTCAGGGCAGGTTGTTGTAGCGCGTTTGTTGGCAGTTGAGCTTGATCCAAACTTGCAGCAAGTTGTTTTAAATAAAGGTTCAAAAGAAAATGTTTACGAAGGACA
>MGYE01000005.1:2885-4261 GCA_001801625.1 Gammaproteobacteria bacterium RIFCSPHIGHO2_12_FULL_42_10 | reverse complement strand
TCGAAACGGTGTGCGAGCGATTGCGGTGGGTTTAGGCAGTTCAGGTCAACTCAAATTAAGAAATACGCCGCATGCCGCTGATATTCAACCAGGCGATTTATTTGTCACATCGGGATTGGGTTTGTGCTATCCATTGGGATATCCAGTAGGCGTTGTGAGATCCATTAAACGACTTGATAATAGTTTAGAAATGGAAATAATCTTGTCGCCCACAGCACATTTAAATCAAACCGAACAAGTATTGTTGGCATGGCCGGATGAAAAAAAATTGTCGGATGCGGTGCAGCAGGAATTAAATAAAAGTGTGAGTGTAGAGACGCCGATTCATCGCGTCTCCAAACGTGCGAGCAAGCCATGATACCATCAAGCAGAGACATAAATTATTTTTTAATTGCGATATCATTTTTGATTGGCATTTTTTTGACTATTATTCCGCTGCCGCAGTGGGCGATTTGGATTCGGCCCCAATGGATGTTTGCCATTTTGCTATTTTGGGTATTTACACTACCGTTACAATGCGGCGTTGGATTAGCGTGGATTGTGGGTATTTTAATGGATTTAATTACGGGCACGCCGTTGGGTGAACAAGCCGTTATATTTGTTTTGCTGACTTATTTTATTTTAAAAATACATGACTATATTGCCCATTTTTCACTTTTACAACAAACCGTATTGA
This sequence comes from Gammaproteobacteria bacterium RIFCSPHIGHO2_12_FULL_42_10, assembly GCA_001801625.1. Lineage (GTDB taxonomy): Bacteria > Pseudomonadota > Gammaproteobacteria > DSM-16500 > DSM-16500 > Aquicella. Next base: position 3,585 of record MGYE01000005.1, on the reverse strand, counting down.
TTGCGATTTTTTCTTTTTTTAATATTGTGTTACAGGGTTTAATTTTGGGTTTTGTGGGGCGTAATACGCATATCGCATTACATTCATTATCTGCCATTACAACAGCAATCATTTGGCCATGGTTATTTTTAATTCTTGATAAATGTCAGCCACGGGTTTTTATTTATTAATTATTGTAGTTGATGCTGCGATATTTTTGATAAATCAAAAAGGGCTGTATAACCTTGCGCATAATAGGCGCGGGTTTCCACTTCATTACGCGAAAAGAAAGTGCCGCATCCATTTGGATTGCTTGAAATCATCAGCCATACTTTATTTGGAGTTGAGTCTTGTAAAGAAGATTTCGCCCATGGATTTTCTGTAAGAATCATTTTAATGATTTCCTCTACTTGATCATGGGTGCCATGCGTGATGATATAAGTTTGCACTTTGTTGGGTGGTTCAATGGGTCCTTTGAACATCCGCATGCTCACCTCGATTTTTGCTTAGTAATAGCTATGGTAGTGGCATTTTTGTGACCAGGTCAAGAGATTCGCGCGCGGGCTTCCGGGCATCTTCCTGTGATATTTTAAGATTATGTGATACCGTGTCTCGATTATTTCCTGCCGGGTAAAAAATAATGATAAACGATTGGCTATCCATTGATGAAACACAATTAGAATCTGCGCTGGGAAGGGCATTTGGTCCGAATATTGACTCA
>MGYE01000005.1:0-2840 GCA_001801625.1 Gammaproteobacteria bacterium RIFCSPHIGHO2_12_FULL_42_10 | reverse complement strand
GAAGACGCTATCGTCAAAGAAGGCGGTTTTAGCATTGACCGTGGATTTGGTTTGCGTGTAATTAGCGGTGAAAAAACAGGCTTTGCGTATGCAGACCAAATTGAGTTGTCTGCCATTATCGACGCGGCAAAATCAGCGCGAAGTATTGTTCACGCTGGCGGTAGTCAACTGATAAAATCACATTCAAAAATTATTGTTCCGCAATTATATCCTGCTATTAATCCTTTAACGACAGTATCGGATCCAGATAAAGTTTTATTCTTAAAAGAATTAGATGTGTTGGCGAGAAACTGTGATTCTCGTGTAAAACAAGTGATGCTGAGCTTGTCGGCTTCGCATGACGTGATGATGGTGCTGAATACAGAAGGGCATTTGTCTTCCGATGTTCGCCCGCTTGTGCATTTTTCAGTTCGAATTGTTGTGGAAGCAAAAGGTCGATTTGAACAAGCCAGCGCTGGCTGCGGTGGACGGGGTGGTTACGATTTATTAATGCGTCCTGATGCAGCGGTTATGCAAGTGAAGCGAGCAGTAGCACAAGCCATACGTAATTTAGACGCAATTCCAGCACCTGCAGGCACATTTCCTGTTGTGTTGGGGCCGGGTTGGCCTGCTGTTTTGTTTCATGAAGCAGTAGGTCATGGATTGGAAGGTGATTTTAATCGTAAAAAAACCTCTGTTTTTAGTGGGAAAATGGGTGAAAAAGTCGCGTCACATTTATGCACGGTTGTTGATGATGGCACGATTTATGGTCGTCGTGGTTCATTGAGTGTAGATGATGAAGGCACGCCATCACAAAAAACGGTATTAATTGAAAATGGTATCTTGAAAAATTATATGCAAGATACGATGAATGCGCGATTAATGAATACGAAATCAACCGGTAATGGTCGACGTGAATCCTACGCTAGCTTGCCAATGCCACGCATGACCAATACGTATTTATTGCCGGGTCAAAGTACGTCTGATGAAATTATTGCGTCTGTAGAAAAAGGAATTTATGCAGCAGATTTTTCTGGCGGACAAGTGGATATTACGTCCGGTAAATTTGTTTTTACAGCAAGTGAAGCGTATTTAATTGAAAATGGAAAAATAACGCAGCCGATTAAAGGCGCAACCTTAATTGGAAGTGGACACGAAGTGTTGCAAGAAATTTCAATGGTTGGAAATGATTTAAAGTTAGATTCAGGAGTGGGTAGTTGTGGAAAAGCAGGACAAACCGTCCCTGTTGGTGTTGGACAACCCACATTGAAAATAGATGCGCTGACTTTAGGTGGTGTGTCAAGTGAATAAGTATCGGATTTTTTGAGAGATTTGATCGAGTTTCCTTGACAGCGTGTGCGTGCAATTGATATAAAATCTGCTTCTCAAGTTCTTTTTTTTCGAAAACGGGTAATTAAATAAGGGGTGAGCTATGAACAAACAAGATTTAATTGAAATGATGGCAACAGCTGCAGATATTTCAAAATCAGCTGCAGAAACAGCATTAAATTCATTTGTAGATGCAGTGACAAGCACATTGGCTGATGGTGGCAAGGTTGCTATTTTAAATTTTGGTTCTTTTGAAACAGGTAAGCGTGCTGCAAGAACAGGTCGTAACCCACGTACTGGTGTAGAGATGAAAATCCCAGCGGCTACGACAGCAAGATTTAAAGCAGGAAAACGTTTGAAAGACGCTGTGAATGGTGATAGAGCTCAAGGTTAAGCGGGTAATGTTTAATGTTATCAGGGATCAGTGTTGTTATTTAATTTTATACTGATAACTGATAACTGATAACTGATAACTATTTTCTATTGCATCTTTCTGAATATTAGGTAATATATCGGCGTCAAAGAAATACGAAAAACGTTCAGTTTTTCGGCAAGGTTGAATGAGAATTGAGTGAAAAAAGTGAGTGTACGTTAGTACATGCGCTTTTTTGAGATAGCTTCTCATTTAAGATTGCCCAAAAATGGACGCTTTTGCGGGTGTTTAGCTCAGTTGGTAGAGCGTCGCACTTACAAGGCGAATGTCGGGGGTTCGAATCCCTCAACACCCACCAATCTTTTGACATGTGTGTGGAGCGGTAGTTCAGCTGGTTAGAATACCGGCCTGTCACGCTGGGGGTCGCGGGTTCGAGTCCCGTCCGCTCCGCCATTTTAATCCGAGCGTAATAAGTGGATTTGCGAAGCAAATAAAAAACATATGCTACAAAAAATTAGGGACAAAATTACGGGATGGATTGCAGGCGTGGTTATTGCGCTTGTTGCCGGTGCGTTTATGCTCTGGGGTATTCAGTATTATTTCGAACAAGGTTCTGGGTCTCAAAATACAGCAGCCACGGTGAATTCCGTTGCTATCACAGATACACAAATTAACGATGCTTTTTCCCAAGTGCAAAAACAAGTGCTTGCTGAATCAAAAGGTCAGCCGTTGACTACTGAAATGACGCAGCAACTTAAAGACTATGCATTACAGTCTCTTATTACGCAAACCGCATTATTAACAACTTTTAGAGATGAAGGTTTTCACGTGGGCTTGACGCAAGTGGAAACAATGGTTGGGCAAGCGCCACAATTTCAGGATAATGGAAAATTTTCTCAAGAAAAATTTATGCAAATGTTGTACCAGGCGAATTTAACGCCGACACAATTTTTTCAACATGTGCAGTCACAGTGGATTGTGAGCCAAGCGATGAATGGTGTTGCAGGCAGTGCATTTGCGTTGCCAAATGAAGTTAATACTATTTATGCACTACAGCATCAACAACGTGCGTTTGGCTATTTTATTATTTCTGCGAAATCTTTTTTATCGAAAGTAAAAATCACTGATGCAGATATTAAAAGTGATTACGAAGCGCATC
>MGYE01000004.1:10894-12472 GCA_001801625.1 Gammaproteobacteria bacterium RIFCSPHIGHO2_12_FULL_42_10 | reverse complement strand
GCCCAGCAAATAGGTATCAATCCCTGCAGCAGAAAGTCCCGCTTCAAGCACCGACTCAAACATATAGCCAGAAATTCGAGTATCTTTTCCTATCAAAACTTTGCCATTGCCCTGGCGCGCAAGCACTTGTCCAACCGCCCAACCTAATTTCAATACAAATTCAGGCGTGATGGGCCACACACCAACGCGTCCGCGAATACCATCTGTGCCAAAGTAAGAAAGCGACTTTGGTGAAATCTTAAGATTACTATGGGGTCGTTGAGCCATTGGTAGCAGAAGGTCCGTCAAATAACTGATTATTGGGAATATCGGGATGCAGCGTTTTATTATCTGGTTGACTATTATGAACGACTGGTTCGCGCACAGGTTGATCGTCCATCACATCTTTAATTTGATCAGGCGTGATCGTTTCATACTTAATTAATGCTTTTGCCATAGCATGTAATCGATCGATATTATCATTTAATATCTTCTCAGCACGTCGATAATTACGCTCCACAATCTCACGTATTTCAGCATCAACAATGGCAGCAGTGGCCTCAGAAATTTCTTTATGCTTCGTAATTGAATGTCCTAAAAACACTTCTTCATCATCTGCGCCTAAAGTCAACGGTCCTATTTTCTCAGATAATCCCCACTTGGTAACCATATTGCGCGCAAGCTCGGTTGTTTTTTGAATATCATTTGACGCACCAGTCGTCACTTTGTTTTCACCAAAAATCAGCCGTTCTGCTAATCGACCACCAAACAAACTGGAGATTCTGCTATCTAGATACTCTAATGTGTAATTATGTCGATCAGCTTCAGGCAAAAACATTGTCACGCCTAGTGCACGTCCGCGCGGGATGATCGTTACTTTATGTATTGGATCATGCCCTGGAACACACAAGCCAACAATGGCATGCCCTGCTTCATGATAAGCCGTTATTTTCTTTTCATCCTCAGACATCACCATAGAGCGACGTTCTGCACCCATAATGACTTTATCCTTTGCTTTCTCAAAATCATCCATCTCAACAACGCGTTTATTAGCGCGTGCTGCAAATAAAGCAGCTTCATTGACAATATTGGCAAGATCCGCACCAGAAAAGCCTGGTGTACCACGCGCAATCAATGAAACATCGACATCTTCTGCGGTAGGCACTTTTCTACAATGCACTTTCAGTATTTGTTCACGCCCTCTGATATCAGGCAACCCAACAACGACCTGTCTATCAAAACGTCCTGGTCGCAAAAGCGCAGGATCAAGCACATCAGGTCGGTTAGTGGCCGCAATCACGATCACACCTTCACTGCCCTGAAAACCATCCATCTCAACAAGCAATTGATTTAATGTTTGCTCACGCTCATCATGTCCACCGCCAAGCCCCGCCCCACGATGTCGCCCAACCGCATCTATTTCATCGATAAAAATAATACAAGGCGCCTGTTTTTTGGCCTGCTCGAACATATCGCGAACACGCGATGCCCCCACCCCCACAAACATTTCAACAAAGTCAGAGCCTGATATCGTAAAGAAAGGAACTTTTGCCTCTCCTGCAACAGCTCGTGCTAATAATGTTTTACCGGTACCAGGTG
>MGYE01000004.1:0-10885 GCA_001801625.1 Gammaproteobacteria bacterium RIFCSPHIGHO2_12_FULL_42_10 | reverse complement strand
TACGGCAACAAACGGGGATGGGGGGGAAGGTGGGTGCCTTTTCGTTTGGACGTAGTCGTGTAGCTTTCACTTGATCTGCATTTAAAAGACGCGCACGACTACGTCCAAACGAAAAGGCACCCCCCTTCCCCCCCATCCCCGTTTGTTGCCGTAAAATGTAAATCCAGATAGCAAAAATTAAAATCCAGGGTAGCAAGCCTAACAAATGCATTAAAAGGCCTGGTTGTTCGGGCGGCTTCCCCTTTACTGTAATATTTTTATCAAGCATCAACTGTAACAGCACAGGATCTTGTTGCATCGGTAGGTAAGTTGTAAAAACCTTATTATTTTGAAACACACCAGATACATTCTGATCGGTAATCATCACAGAACGCACGTTGCCTTGTTTAATATCGCCAACTAAAGTCGAATAGCTAATTCGCTCCTCATTTTCTCGGCGCGGGCCAAAATTATTAAAGACAGAAATCAAGATAATACCAATGATCATCCACAGTACAATTGTTTTGATAGCGTCGTTCACGCGTTTGGCCTCATGTTAACGTTGATCTGCTAAACGATAATTAAATATGCACCCAAATTGGCATTACCACAATATACTAATCATATCAGCTTTCTGAGACAGATTATAATGAAAAATAAATGACTAGATTGACCCATTCGATTGAGAGATAGAAACGGTTATTTTAGCTTCATCGCAACGATATAGACTTCGCGCGATCGACCTCTTGAAGCTTGTGGTTTACGAACAACCACTTTTGAAAAATGTTTTCTAATGTGAGTCAACAGCGGATCAAATCCCTCGCCCTGAAATACCTTCATCAGCAAACCGCCTGTTGCATTCAAGGTTTGCAAAGCAAAATCACAGGCTAACTCAGCAAGATACATGGCTTGCGGAATATCAACGGAAACATGGCCGCTCATATTGGGCGCCATATCAGAGAGAATCCAGTCTGCTTTTGTTTCACCTATTTTTTGCAATATCGCATCAACCGTTTCTGGTTCTACAAAATCACCTTCGATAATCTCAACATCTTCTATTGGATCCATCGGCAGTCTATCAATCGCGATCACCCGTCCACGAGGACGTACCAACGACACAACTAATTGCGACCAACTACCAGGCGCAGCGCCTAATTCAATGATGAGCATGCCAGGTTTAAATAAACGATTTTTTTCATGCAGCTCTAGCAATTTATACACAGCACGCGAACGATAACCCGCTGCACGTGCTTTTTTCACGAAATCATCTGAAAAATGTTCTTGCAGCCAGCGAGCGCTTGAAGGGGGCATGACGTGATTACACGTGCTCTACTTTAATAATTTCATAGGTAACGGTACCTTCAGGCGTCATCACATCGACTTCTTCGCCTTCATACTTACCAACGAGCGCGCGTGCGACGGGCGAAGTAACGGATATTTTGTTGTTGCTAATATCTGCTTCATCCTCACCGACTATTTGCAGTGTAACCAGTGTCGTACCTGCCTTGCGTAATTGAACAGTTGTTCCAAAGATAACACGTCCTGTATTTTCTATTTGCGTCACATCAATCACTCGAATCACACCTAATTTTGATTCCAGTTCTGCAATGCGTCCTTCCATCAAACTCTGCGATTCACGCGCGGCATGATATTCGGAATTTTCTTTCAGATCGCCATAAGCACGTGCATCTGCAATCGCTTGAATAATACGGGGTCGTTCAGTAGATTTTAGACGAATCAATTCTTCCTGTAATTTTTTCACGCCCTGAGCTGTCATGGGAATATGCTGCATGGTTATCATACCTCATCTCTCTACAATTATAATTTCATGTCTTCAAAAAACTGCTTTACTTTATTAAACCAGGTGCTTGATTTAGGATTGTGCTTATTGCTGGTAGATAACGACTGATTAAACTGCGTTATTAATTCCTTTTGTTTGGCTGTTAAGTTAATCGGCGTCTCAATAGTCACTTTACACATCAAATCACCCTGATCGCCACCGCGTACAGATGGCACGCCCATTCCTTTCACGCGAAACACTTTGCCTGTCTGTGTTTCTGGCGGAATATGCAATTTAACACGGCCTTTTAATGTGGGCACTTCCAATTCTCCACCTAAAACTGCCGTTGCAAAACTAATGGGTACTTCTGTATATAAATTTTTTCCATCCCGCTCAAAAAGTGGATGTGTGCGCACTTGAATTTGAATATAAAGATCGCCAGGTGTTGCATGTGCCTCCCCAACTTCACCTTCGCCAGTTAACCGAATGCGGTCACCCGTATCCACTCCTTTCGGTATTTTAACAGATAACTTCTTCTGTTGGCGAACACGGCCTGCGCCTTGACAACTAAAACAAATATCGCGAATCATGCGTCCCTTGCCATAACAAGTAGGGCAAGTCTGTTGCACGGTAAAAAACCCATGCTGAATACGCACCTGGCCGCTACCACCACAATCGGTACAAGAAACAGGTTTAGTACCTTTGCGCGCACCGCTCCCACTGCACGCATCGCAAGCTGCTAAGGTGGGTATCGTAATTTCAGTTGTTTTTCCAAAAACAGCGTCAGCTAAGTCGATCTCTATTGTGTATTGAAGATCGCTGCCTCTTTCAGGCCCTCTACCACGACCACTGCGCGCGCCACCAAAGATATCGCCGAAAATATCGCCGAAAATATCGCCGAAATTCATATTACCCTGTCCAAACCCGCCACCAGGGCCACCTTGCGCACCATCTACACCCGCATGGCCAAATTGGTCGTAAGCAGCGCGTTTTCTGCTATCTGAAAGTACTTCATAAGCTGCTTTAACTTGCTTAAAATGCTCCTCAGCAGCTTTGTTGTCTGGATTGCGATCAGGGTGATACTTCATTGCTAAGCGACGATAATTCTTTTTGATCTCATCGTCGCTTGCATTACGCGCAACACCTAGTGTTTCGTAATAATCATGTTTACTTGCCATGATCGCTCTTATCGTCTTTCACTTCCTCAAACTCTGCATCCACAACATTGTCACTGCCTTTTTCGCTATCCTTTTGATCGGATCCTGCATCAGCATGAGATGCCTCTGTATGCTGACCTTGCTCCGGCGAACCTTGTGCATATAAACGCTCTGCCATTTTAGAGGAAGCATTGGTTAGCTCTGTCAGCTTTGCTTCAATATTGGCTTTATCATCGGACTTCATTGCGTCTTTTAATTGAGTCACGGCATGTTCAATAGCTTGGCGTTCTTCAGCGCTGACTTTATCACCCGCTTCTTTCATTGACTTTGTCACAGCGTGAATCATGTTATCTGCTTGATTACGCGTCGTCACAAGCTCATGAAATTTCTTATCTTCATCAGCATGTGCTTCAGCATCTTTAACCATCTTATTGACTTCTGCATCACTTAAACCAGATGATGCCTGGATCTTGATTGATTGCGCTTTTCCTGTTGCTTTATCTTTTGCAGAAACATGCAAAATACCATTCGCATCAATATCAAACGTCACTTCAATTTGCGGCATACCACGTGGCGCAGGTGGGATATCTGACAAATCAAAGCGGCCTAAAGATTTGTTAGCTGATGCCATTTCACGTTCACCTTGCAACACATGAATGGTGACAGCGGTTTGGCCGTCAGCTGCTGTTGAAAACGATTGTGTCGCGCGTGTTGGAATCGTTGTATTTTTTTCAATAAGTTTAGTCATGACGCCGCCCATGGTTTCAATGCCCAAGGAAAGCGGAGTAACGTCTAACAACAACACATCTTTAATCGCCCCAGAAAGCACAGCGCCTTGAATAGCGGCACCCACTGCAACGGCTTCATCAGGATTCACATCTTTGCGTGGTTCTTTACCAAACAACTTGCGCACGGTTTCTTGTACAAGCGGCATACGTGTTTGTCCGCCCACTAAGATCACATCGTCTATCTGAGAAATATCTAGTTTGGCATCTTTTAATGCGATCTTGCATGGCTCAATCGTTCGCTGCACCAGATCTTCAACAAGTGACTCTAATTTCGCACGTGTTATTTTCAGATTTAAATGCTTTGGACCGCTTGCATCTGCTGTAATGTAAGGTAAATTCACTTCCGTTTGTTGATTGGATGAAAGCTCAATTTTTGCCTTTTCTGCTGCTTCTTTTAAACGCTGTAATGCAAGTGGGTCGTTATGCAAGTCAACCGTTGAGGTTGCTTTAAATTCGTCGATTAAATAATTCATGACGCGTTGATCAAAATCTTCACCGCCCAAGAAAGTATCGCCATTCGTTGAAAGCACTTCAAATTGGTGTTCTTTATCAACTTCTGCAATCTCAATAATTGAAATATCAAATGTACCACCGCCTAAATCGTAAACAGCAATTTTACGATTGCCAGGCTTTTTATCCATACCAAATGCGAGCGCTGCAGCAGTCGGCTCGTTAATGATTCGTTTGACCTCTAAACCTGCAATACGTCCCGCATCTTTTGTAGCTTGACGTTGAGAGTCGTTAAAATAGGCAGGTACTGTAATAACAGCTTCAGTCACAGGATGGCCCAAGTAATCTTCTGCTGTTTTCTTCATTTTCATCAAGACTTGCGCTGCGATTTGTGGTGGTGCCAAATCTTTATTGCCAAGCACGCTCACCCAAGCTGCATTATTATCTGCTTTAATGATTTCATAAGAGGCGGTTTTTTTCATGCGTTGCACGGTCTCTTCATCAAAATTGCGACCGATTAAACGCTTAGAAGCATAAATCGTATTTTTGGGATTCGTCACAGCTTGATGTTTGGCAGATTGACCCACTCTAATTTCATTATTATCTAAATAAGCCACAATAGATGGTGTTGTGCGCGCACCTTCTGAATTTTCGATTACTTTTACTCGGTCACCTTCCATAACAGCGACGCAAGAGTTGGTGGTGCCTAAATCTATTCCGATAATTGCATTGGTAGCCATGTTAGTCTCCACTTAAATTTACAATATATTATTCACTCTTAACGCACCTTACGCACTACCATCCTGTATTGTCGTTCCGTGCAGTTTTTAGCGCGGAACGACAATACAGGATGGTAGTGCGTAAGGTAAGCTCTTGACATTCCCACCCAGGATCTTCCACTTAAATATTAAATATGGGCAAATGATATTTTTTCAATAGCAGGCTTCCCATTATTATTTCGACACAATCACCAATGCTGGACGAATCAGTCGATCGTTTAAGGTGTAACCTTTCTGTAAAACTTGTAAAACCGTACCAGCGGGCATCATTTTTTCTTCCCGCACTGAAATCGCTTGTTGAAACTCAGGGTTAAATAACTCATCCATAGGATTGACTTGTTTAACACCAAATTTCTCCATGGCTGTATAAAACATGTTCAAAGTCATTTGCACACCCTCTACAGCAGAATGCGTGACTCCTCCATCTTTTATCTCATTGACCACGCAAAGCTCTAAACTATCAATAATGGGTATGAGCTCAGCAACAAATTTCTCTAGCGAAAATTTGTGCGCACTGGCTACATCTTTTTCATGGCGGCGTTTGGCATTCTCAGATTCAGCCTGCATACGCAAAATCCGCTCCCAATGTTGATTGGCTGTCTGCTCTGCTTCATCTAATTGTTTCTGCAATTCCTCATAGGCAGGATGCGTCAATAATGCCTGCAAGGATTCCTCGGAATGCTTTGATTGCATATCGCCTTGCTTTTTATCGCTATCGTTATCATCATGTGGTTGATCATGTAAATTTGGCATGGGGTCCGTCTCACAACAAAAGAATTTGAAGATTGCAGTTAGATGGGGACGAAAATGATGATTTCAAGTAGCTGTTCTCATATTTTTTGACACATTTTAGAAGGATTAGGGATTAAACAGTATGCCGTCTCAATTCAAAATTGTAGGCATTGCGGGGCGCACACAAGATGCCAAAGCAATCGATATTATCAAGACCTTAATTGTCTATTTAAAAGAATTAAATCAAGATTTTATCTTGGAAGAAAATACAGCCATCGCGCTCAACAACCAAACTGCGCCTGCAATCAAGCAAGAAGCAATCGGGAAACACTGCGATCTCTTGATAGTCGTAGGTGGAGACGGCAGTCTATTGCATGCAGCGCATGCCATCATTCAAGATGAGACCCCTATTCTTGGCATTAACCGCGGTCGCCTTGGTTTTCTCACAGATATTCATCCGGAAGCATTAGAGCAAATTAAGGCTATCTTGAAAGGGGAATACATTTTAGAAAAAAGATTTCTGCTAGATGTCACTGTCAGTTTACATCGTGAAATACTGGGTAATGACTCCGCTTTGAATGAAGTGGCACTCATTACAGATATTTTGCCGCATATGACAGAATTTGAAATTTACGTAGATGACCAATTTCTTTGTAGTCAAGATTCAGATGGTCTCATTGTTGCAACGCCAACTGGATCTACCGCCTACGCACTCTCAGGCGGCGGCCCAATCGTTCACCCAGAGCTTGATGCGATTGTTTTGATTCCAATGTTTCCGCATACATTAAGCGTAAGACCCATTGTCATCGCAGGGCATCACCGCATCACCATTATTATTACGCCCAATAATACGGCTTCACCACGCGTAACCTGTGACAGTAAAAAACTGATCCCAGCACCCCCTCATTCACGCATTACAATTAGCAAAAAAACGCAACAATTACATTTAATTCATCCGATGCATTATGATTATTTTGAATCGTTGCGCAGCAAACTATATTGGGGTAGAAAATTGCAGTATGTGGATTAAAATACCCAGACTAACCTTTACTGATTCACCTTACACGCTGTCATCCTGAGGCGCGCTTTTTGCGCCGAAGGATCTCCCTGCAAAAGAGATTGCGTAAGTTGAGTTACTGGCATCGTTTGCAGAGACCGTAAATATTTAAGCTATGATCTGTCATTAAAAATCCTGCTTGCTCCGCAACTTCTTGTTGGCGTTTTTCTATCGCTTGATCCATAAACTCCTCAACTTGAGAACATTGAATGCATACCAAATGATCATGATGCCCGCCATCATCTAATTCAAAAACGGATTGCCCACTTTCAAAATGATGCTTTTTAACAATGCCTGCAGCTTCAAATTGCGTCAACACACGATAAACGGTCGCAAGCCCTATCTCTTCTTTGGATGCAAGCAGTGCGCGATACACATCTTCTGCGCTGACATGACGTTCTTTTGCTTGTTCAAGAATAGTCAATATTTTTAAACGCGGTAATGTGACTTTCAAGCCAGCTTTCTTTAAATGTATATTATCCGTCATATAACTTACTCTCCTTGCAACCATCGCTTTTTGATTTACAATGTGCAGGATCATCAAGTGAACTAAATATTATCTTGCTGTCATGACCCTACTAATGGATGTCTTATAATTTATGAAACATGTCCTTCTACTGCTTTGCATGAGCTTATTAATGAGTTGCGCGCTCATACGGCCTCACCGGGCAACCGTGACGCAAGGTAATATCATCAACGATCAAACCGCGCATGCGTTACATCCCGGTCTCACCAAAATAGCTGTTGAAAATATCATGGGTACGCCCTTACTGGCTAATAACTTCACACCAAACCGCACCCATTACGTCTACACCCATCAAGAAGCTTACCAACCATCTACCATCAACCGATTAACTTGTTTATTCCACCAGGATCATTTGAGCGCAATCGATCGCTCTTAGCGCGTACCCTACGTGCAACCATAGGGTCTTGTCGTAAGGCGCGATATATTTCTACTCGATCACCGGATTTGACTATATCAGACAATACTCGTCTGCGACTAAAAATACCAACAACAAGCTGTGTGGGATCAATCTCTGGAAAGATATTTAACACTCCTGATCGGGCTATCGTTTGCGAAATAGTTGTACCCTCTTCCACTTCAAGTAAAAATAAAGATTGCTGATCGCTATCTGCATAAGCTACTTCTACTGAAATCATCTTGCGATTAGGGTTGGCCATATAGCTCATTTGCTCGCTTACAGAATGCATCCACTAAAGTATGCGCAATATGTTCAAACATCGGCCGCAAAAATCGATCTACAAAATGACCGGTTAATTCAAACTCCAGATCCAATACAATTTCACATGTTTGTGCTTCAGGCGAGGCAAAAGTCCAAATGCCTTCCAAATGTTTCATAGGGCCCTCAACTAAGATCATTTCAATGCGACTGTAAGGCGTTAAGTGATTACGCGTTGTAAAGTGTTTATGGACTCCTTTCCAGGCTATTTCTAAAGACGCTACCATTTCATCAGCTGATTGCTGTACAATTTGACTCTTTTCACACCAAGGTAAAAATCGCGGATAATCCTCGACCGCATTCACAAGTTCATACATCTGTCGAGCGCTATAAGGTACCAGCGCATTTCTCTGTAATATGTACATAGCTTATTGATTCCAAATTTATCGTCCTCACACTATACTACCAACCATGACAAAGACTCAAAAGACAGATGCATCCATCGCGCTCAATCGAAAAGCGACTCACGATTATTTTATCGAAGAACGCTTTGAGGCAGGCATTGTGCTGCATGGATGGGAAGTAAAAAGTTTACGCGCACATCAGGTTTCGCTCGACCAAGCTTATGTACTCATCAAACAAGGCGAAGCTTGGATTTTTGGCGCAACCATGACGCCTTTATCAACCACAGCATCACATATTCACGCAGATCCGCTACGCAATCGAAAGCTTTTGTTGCATGCACGCGAATTAGATAAGCTGATTGGAAACGTTGAGCGTAAAGGCTATACTCTCATACCGCTTTCATTATACTGGAAAAATAACCGCGTTAAACTAGCAATTGGTCTCGCAAAAGGCAAAAAACAACACGATAAACGTCAATCGTCGAAAGAACGTGATTGGAAGCTGGAAAAGGCGAGATTGTTGAAATCTAGCCGGCTTAAGTAGTATACTGCCAGATTGGGGGCGATCTGGCTTCGACGTGGATATTGAAGCTTTGAGCGCATGTCGAGGAGGTTACAAACCTCGTTAAAAATGTGACAAAACTTATAGTTGCCAAAACAAAACGCAACTCCGTTAATGATGCAATGTTCTGCAGAAATGCTGAAGTCGCATTAGCCGCCTAAGAAACGGCATAACGCCATCCACTGACTGTGCTTGTACGGTCAGCTGTTTACGCAAGTAAACGGGATGGTCATATCTTACAAGCTCGCAATCAGGTCTACCTGGAGTCTGATTGCTAAACTAAATCTAGGCTCGCTATCGAGTTGCCATGCCAATCTGACAACCGGTAGTTAAACTAACTGATTGGACAAACATGTAGACCTAAAAGTCGAGAGTTTGCGGACGCGGGTTCAATTCCCGCCGCCTCCACCAATTGATTAGAAATGAAACACCATCAAAGACCACGAAAGACCTTAAATTATCAAACACTTACAGCAACCGCCCTAATCGGCGGGTTGTCTTTCATTGGCTAAGATTGTCGGTAAATTCGCCCGCATTTCGCCCTTTGATTGAGCTTTATTTAGACAAAATGGCTTTTATAACGCCTACTTTCTCGCAAAACTCCCACTCTCAAGTGGATGAGTTTGGCACCTTGGTATAATATTCATTAAAACCCCAGTTCGGAGTTTAATTCATTTTATATCAATCAGTTATCAATAATCTTATTGCAAAAATAATGAGCTGACCGTATCTTTACAATTTTTTACGACAAAGTAAGGAAAACTGATATGGATATGAATCAGCTCACGCGTATTTTTTGTGATATTGATGATTTTTGCAAGGAGTTTGACCACTATATGCAAAATAAATTATTACCCTCACCAGAGGGTAATCGTCATCGTAGAGGCCCGGCATGCAGTTTGAGTGATAGTGAAATAATGACGATATTGGTTTTTTTCCAATCATCAAGCTGGAGGAACTTCAAGCATTTTTACATGGGATTTCTTTGTGTTTACTGGCCAAATGAATTTCCCAATTTACCAAGCTACAATCGATTTATTGAAATCATGAATCGAGTTACTTTTCATTTGGTTTTGTTTGCACAGCTTCGTTCAGGAAAACGCACAGGCATTTATTACATTGATTCGACTTGTTTGCCTGTCTGCCATTTAAAACGATCAAGAAGGCATAAAACTTTTGATGAAATTGCTCAATATGGACGGACATCGGTTGCTTGGTTTTTTGGCTTAAAACTGCATATTGTGATCAACGATCGAGGTGAGTTAATCGCCTTTAAAATTACGAGCGGAAAAATGCATGATGCAAAAGCAAGTGAACCCATATTGGCATTTTTAAAAGGCACAGCTTTTGGCGATAAAGGATATCTTGGTAAAGCGTTGTTTTCACGTCTTTTAGAAAAAGGATTAAAACTCATTACCCGCACACGAAAAAATATGAAACCAGTTCATTATTCTGCCATAGAGAAGCAATTACTTAATCAACGCGGTATTATTGAAACAGTGATTAATCACTTCAAACATCACTACCATATTTGGCATACAAGACATCGTTCAGTTATCAATGCAATGACTCACTTGATGGCGGGGATTGTGGCATATGTTATCGAGCCGTTGAGGTTATCTGCTATTAAATTACTATCATCAAATAACTGTTTAGTTTGATTGATGGAAACTCCGAACTGGTTCAGGGGAGACAGTGGATTTTGTCGTGATAAGATGTTGCGATGGTGTGATCGACATGGTGTCACTTACATTGTTGGCATTGCTCAAAATAATCGCTTAACCTGCATATTTCACCAATGTCATCATCATTTAATTAAATCACATCGTTGCTTCGCATAAAATAGCTATCGTTTTATTTTTTAACAAATTATCTGTTTCAGATCGATTTTTTTAATCATTGAAAAATGAAGGGCAAGCAGAAGTCATTCCCATTTTTTAACGAGGCCGGGAGCAGCTCCATTTGATTTATGCAGAGCAGAGTTTTTGTGCTGTTTCCAAAAACAATGTTTGTTTT
>MGYE01000003.1:22977-26439 GCA_001801625.1 Gammaproteobacteria bacterium RIFCSPHIGHO2_12_FULL_42_10 | reverse complement strand
TTTCATACCAAACACTCAAATTTTTTGTTGGATAACATTGCCAGTAGTCAAGACCATTAAATTTTCCTGTAAATGGTTCTACGTTTACTTCGTATGTATATCTCTTTAAATTGGCTTTATTCAAGATCCCATAATCGTTGGTGAGTAGTTGATAGGGATATTTTTTTAGAGTTTCAGAGTTAATAGCAAATAGGCTTGTGGGTATTATTAATAAGAAAATTGTAAAGTAGTGTTTCATAAAATATCCTTTACAGGAAGCATGAATAGAGATGTAAAAATATTTCTACTTCTTTTGGAGGAGGATTTATCCCAAGTTTACCTTTATATTGGATTGCCGCATCTACCCAGGTTGTGGCATCGCCTAATTTAGATTTTGCAATAACCATGCATCTAAATAACCAACGAATTCCGGCACAAATGTTTGCAGTAGGGTTGAGTAACTTAGAATGATCAAAGCAAATGAGATAATTGCTTAATTCACCATGATGATTTCCGAGGATACTCATTGTGTAGTCGGTGACTTGCATTAACCCGCGTGCACGTCCGTCTCCTTGTCCTGATGGAATATCAGTTTTTGGATGAAAACTTGATTCTGATGCAATTAATGCTTTGACTACATCTGACGGAAGTGGATTGGAGAAAGAAAAAATATCATTCCAGTATTGAGTCCAGCCACGAATTTCACTGTCAAATTTATCGGCATTACTATAACCTTTCAATACGCCAGCTTTTGGTGGGCCGCTTAATTGATGAAAATATTTTTCTGTCATTGCTTGAATTTCATCAAATGACAAAATATCTTTTTTTGATGGATTGATAGCGCAATATTCGTGTTTTTCTATGACTTTGCCATCTGGATGCTTTTTGCTAGGTGGGACATGTACGGTATGTTTTTTGACAAAATGTTTTCCAATTGGACATATTCGCCAGCGATGAATTTTTTCATCAGATTGTTTAGTATCTTTAATGATATCTTCTAAATCAGTAATGATTGTCATTAGTTTTTTCCTTTTATAAAATTGGTTAATTATTTTTCTGTTTGGCCCCGGTCAATTCCAGGTAATGCCTTATTAAGTTCGTGTGCGCTTAAACCGCGAATGTGAGCATTATATTGCCATACAACAAACTGTTGCAATAATTCAGTGTTCTCACGTTTGAGGCGTTCATTCTCTCGTTCAAGCCTTGCAATGCGCTCAATAGCTACTCGCATGGATGGAGGTGCGCGAAGCTCTGGCACGTCTTCCTTAAGTCGTTTCTTGCAAGCACTATAAGCACTAGTAATTCGGTTAAATTTTATTAGAGTCTGTCGGGCTGGTTTGCTCCCAGTAACAGGTGAGCATGCATCACATAATGCTTCCCATGACAGTTTGTCTCTCCATCCATCTAAGATGCCGATGATTTGCTCTATGTCTTTGTCAGTGAGATGCTTAGCCAAGTCCGCCTCCTAAAATATTTTTTACGTCTTCAAGTAATCGTTGATTTTGATCAGCTAGCGGAATTTTTTCGGTCTTCGAATCAATAGCTCTGCGCAATGGGCTAAATTCATTCTCATTTCGCAGTTTTATGATAGCGCCATTTTGGATAGCGGGATTTTCCATAATGCCAATGAGTTCTTGGAGTCGTTTTTCGGTCAAGTCATGGATTTGATACCAGCGATCGGCGCCCGCAGTGCTAGCATTAATTTCTTGCGCTGCTTTATCTCGCAGCTCTTTAACGATGCGATATCGTTCTTTAATACGGTCTATTCTACGATCACCCTTTATGCATACTTGCTCTGTGCAATTTAAACAATCACGAAAGCGCTGACAGGGTGACATCGTAAAATCATGGATACAGAAACCAAACTCGGTTACATGTGCTGTAGGCATAGCTAAAGTATTAAACTCTTGACGAGTCATCGGGATTTTGGCAGCGATTTGTTCCGCAATTTCCTCTAGTGGCTGATCTAATGAAAGAGATTTATCATGCGAGCGAAGCATATCTACTAATTCAAATTCACTCATATGATCGTAGATACGGTTTTGTTTCATATCTGCTCGCCCAGACCAGCGTGCAATTTCACTCTGGCTTAAGCCACCTCGTTGAGCCATTGTATTAAGAAGATGGCGAAATTGATGGGAATTAGCTTTAAGGCTTTTTTCTCCTATTATATTCAATCCATGCCGGTCAAAGACACTGGGAACAAAGTATCCAGGGGATGCTTCGCGAGATTGCAAATCATTATTGAGTGTATTTTTGGCGGGTCGCCAAATCATAATTGGGCTTTTTGGCATATCAGTTCGTAGCTGTTTGAACAAATCAGGTTCTGTAGTCTGGATCTCTTGAAATACTTTGGCTAATCCTTTTAATGAGATGGGCTGCCCTGAGAAAGAGCCGATCTGATGAACAACAAAGAGATAGTCATGTCGTTTTGCAGCAGGAAAGCGCCGACGCTCACCCATTACATATTCTGAGATAGTTTTCACTAATAAATCTGCTAGAGGGATTCTGCGATCAATCGTTTTAACTACAGGCTGATAAGTACGGATATCATTTACATTGTCATGCCGTCTGGCCACTAAAACAGTATTTTTTTGAAAATCAAAATCTGAAACTCGTAACGCTAGTAATTCGCCAGCCCGCAATCCAAGATGATAAAGCAATAACACAATTAGCCCGCATATTTCACCAAAACAGTATAAAATGACACGCCTTGGTATGCCACAATCCGAGAAACAGTACACTTAGCCATTTTGCCGAGAAAAAAACGGGCACGGGCACGGGCGCGATTAGTGCAGTGATTTACGCAACAACGCCGCATTACGAATTTGAGTGGTTGCATAGAGGGTTGCATACCAATGCGGCTGCCTTTCATGGTTAAGGAGTAATGGATAACGCTCTCCATCTGAAAATGTTATGAAGCTCACACTAAATTTTTCTTCCATAAATTGTCTTATTAGGGATAAGTTACAATTTATGAATGGTAGCGCATATCCTAATTATCTTACAATAATAATTAACGCAACTATAAAAAATAAACCCCTTATAATCAAGGGGGTTATGTCTAAACACAACAATTATTAATATGGTAGGCTAAAAAGGAATATCGTCGTCGAAATGATCGCTGGGGGCGGTGCTAGCGGTGGCACTGCTTTGTTGCGTCATAGATCTTTCTGACATCGCTGCATCACTGTTTGGTATGTTGCCGCTTGAAGCGCTGCCTTTGCTATCAAGCATTTGCATGCTGTCTGCTATGATTTCTGTGGTGTAGCGGTCTTGGCCGGTGGTTTTATCTTGCCATTTGGTGGTGCGAATTTTGCCTTCAACATAGATCTTTGAGCCTTTTTTTAGATATTCCCCAGCGATCTCTGCTAAGCGTTGGTAAAAAACAACGCGATGCCATTCTGTGCGTTCTTGCATTTCGCCGCTTTGTTTGTCTTTCCATGATTCACTGGTAGCAAGCGTTGCATTAGCAACGGCGAG
>MGYE01000003.1:11941-22936 GCA_001801625.1 Gammaproteobacteria bacterium RIFCSPHIGHO2_12_FULL_42_10 | reverse complement strand
TAACAGCCATCCGCCGAATACGCCCCCTACGAAGATACCTAAAAATTGCGAACATGAATAGAGACCGAGTGCGCTGCCTCGATGTGTGGGGGGGGCAAGGCGTGATACGAGCGACGGCAGCATTGCTTCAAGCAATGAAAAACAGGCGAAAAACAGTCCCAGCCCAATTGAGATGAAAAAAATGTTTTTTGGAGCCAGCCAAAATATTATTTCAGAGACGAGAAGCAGGACGATGCTACCTAGAAAATAGCGTTTTATTTGTGCTTTTCGCTCAGCGAGACTAATGCAAGCAAGCGCGATGATAAAAGCGATCGATAAGGTGGGTAGATAGATGGACCATTGATGGGTAATTTCTAATTTTGCAAATTTCAGCAAACTGAGCGGGATGACAACAAAACTAGCAGTAAAAATCGCATGTAGGGTAAAAATGCCACCATTTAACATGGCTAATTGGGGGTAGAGTAATAATTTGAAGAATGATCGTTTTTCATTGTTTATTGCTTGTATTGGCGGGATTTCTTGCGCAGGAGTGGGTGTATAGGCATATAAGATGAATATGCAGACTAATCCCAAAACGCCTGCAATAAAAAATAAATCTGGAAATGAATACCATTGCATGAGCACAGGGCCAATTAACATGGCGAGTGCAAAAGAGACGCCAATGGTGATACCTGCAATGGCCATTGAGAGGGTTCGAATGGTTTCACGCGTCAGATCAGACAGTAGAGCGAGCGTTGTGCCGCCGACTGCGCCTGCACCTTGCAAAGCGCGTCCAATGATCGTCTGTGTAATAGAATGTGAAAAACCTGCGATAAGGCTGCCTATTGCAAAGATGGTTAAGCCCATTGCGATGATGGGTTTTCTGCCAAAGCGATCAGATGCCATGCCGAGCGGGATTTGGCATAGTGCTTGCAAGAGTCCATAAATTCCCATGGCAATTCCCATGAGTGTAGGGGTGGCGCCGCTTAGTTTTGCGGCATAGAGGGAAAATAAAGGTAAGACCATAAAGAGTCCAATCATGCGGAGACTCATGATGAGTGCAACACTGATGATGGCGTGTCGTTCTGTTGTGGTAATGTTGATGCGTGCCATAGGACGTATTGATTCACGTTTTGCATTGTCAGGGTGAGATATTATCACAAGCTCCCAGCTGATTAAATGAAATCCCCGCATACGCGGGGATAATATTGGTTTGGCAGAGCAGACGGTGGTCTGTTATGGACGTCTCATGAAAGAGCGATAAGGCTGCGCTGTTTGGTTGCTGGTATCTTGAGGGCTGCGCGCTTGATGTTCAGTCGCTTGCTGTGCAGTAGCAGGTGAGATGCGTTTGAAATAGCTACCGGTATACTTACCGTGGGGTAGATATTCGTATCGAACATTTGGGTTTTGCGCGATGTCTGCTTGTAATTTGGTATAACTAGCATAAGTTATAATAGGACCAGTCACTAGGGCGCCAGTGGCCGCCAAAGATTGCAATAGTCTTCTTGTTGTAGACATAATAATACACCTCGAGTTATATACTTTATATTAAAAAACTTAATTTAATCAAATTGATGGAAATAATAGTTATCTGCTGAGATGATCGCCCTGAGAGGGGCAGATAACAATCTAGAAGACTAGAATGGCCGACTACCCAGGGCATTGGTGAGTTGTTTGATGCCGACGCGTTTCGAAATAGGGGAGATGAGAAGAAACTCAATAAGCAGCATGTCGCTTGCTAAAAGCGTGTGACAGATTGCTATCTTCTGAGTGGATTGCATAATATAAACCTATATTTTGCGCAATCCTAAACCAATTCATGACATAATGCAAGTTCTACTGCCGCTGGATGTATAACATGTATTAGAAATTATGATATGATATGATTTGCTTGCTATGAATCAACCCACACACTTATCTGATGATGTAACGCATTTTGGTTACCGTGAGGTGCCTACTCACGAAAAGACACATTTAGTCGAAGATGTGTTTAATGCTGTTGCTCATAAATATAATTTAATGAATGATCTCATGTCATTTGGCATGCATCGTGCGTGGAAAAAATTTATGGTAGCGCAATCTGGCGTGCGAGCTGGGCAGCGTGTACTTGATGTTGCCTCGGGTACAGGCGATCTCGCAAAAGCATTTGCAAAAATTGTTGGACCTCATGGCAAAGTGACTGCAACAGATATCAATGAAAGTATGTTAAAACAAGCGGAAGCTCGGTTGACGGATGCGGGCTATCTGGGTCGCATTGAATTTATCGAAGCAGATGGCGAGAATCTTCCTTTTCTAAAACACCATTTTGATTGTGTAACGATTGCATTTGGTTTGCGCAACATGACTAATCAAAAGGCGGCATTGCGTTCCATGATGCGTGTGTTGAAACCGGGCGGTAAATTATTAATTTTAGAGTTTTCCCATCCCGTCTTATCGTTTTTAAAAAAAATATACGATGCATACTCTTTTAATATTATTCCAAAGCTCGGAGAGCTCGTGTTAAACGATCGCGCAAGTTATCAGTATTTAGTTGAGTCGATTCGTATGCATCCCAAACAAGAAACATTAAAAGACATGATGATTGATGCAGGTCTTGAAGAGGTGACTTATTTTAATTTAGCCTCCGGGATCGTTGCGCTGCATTGTGGTTGGAAATATTGAATGATGTTATTCAATACGCTATTAGATCCATTGACGAAGTTGTTGAATCAAGCTTTGAAGCTGGATCCGGAAGCAGCGGGGCGTATGATGCCTTTAGAAGGGAAACATGTTGCGATCAAAATACTGCCATTCCAGATGATTTTAATGGCATCTTTTCAGGGTGGACGTGTGGTGATTTTGAAAGACCCTGTTTGTGAAGCGGATCTGACAATTGCTGGTACGCCGTCACAATTGTTGAATATGGCAATCAATAAGCGTGATCGTGTGGTTCCTTCTGCATCTTCTCCGACAATCGAGGGGAGTATTGCGGTGGGTCAATACATACTTGAGTTGTTAGATACTTATCATATTGACTGGGAGGATCATCTCGCCCACTTTGTGGGCGATACGCCTGCTTATCATGCGAGTCGTGTGGCGCGGCAGTTGCGCGATTACTTCAATCGCACAGGCAGGCATTTATCTGATAATATTCACGAATATATTCACGAAGAAAAGGCGTGGTTTCCTAATCGTGAAAGACTAGATGATTTTTATGCAGAGGTAGATCAATTACGCGAGGCGACTGATCGCATGGAGGCAAGAATGGCGCGACTGAGACAAATGTCGCCCCCGCCTGTAGGGAGCGTGACATCATGAGATTTTTCAGTCGTTTATTTCGTTTAGCACGCATTAACTTGATTTTGATGCGTTATAATATCGATGAGATTATTTTAGGCACGCATTGGTTTTATCCGTTACGTTTTCTAGTTTATTTTAATCCTTACTATTGGACAATCGATAAATCCATGACCGAAGGCGAACGTATTCGTCGAGCGATTGAAGAGCTTGGCCCTATTTTTGTAAAAGTTGGCCAGATTCTTTCAACGCGTCGCGACATTTTGCCTGAAGACATCGCAGTAGAGCTATCGAAGCTACAAGATCGTGTTGCGCCTTTCCCCGGTTATCAAGCAAAAGAAATCATCGAAAAAGCACTCGGAGGAAAAACAGAGGCGTTATTTTCTGCCTTTGACGCAAAGGCACTGGCTTCAGCTTCTATTGCACAAGTGCACTGCGCTACCTTGCTAAATGATGAGGAAGTGGTGATTAAAGTATTGCGTCCCAACATTAAGAACATTATTGATCGTGATATTGATTTATTAAGATCTTTGGCAAAAATAGCAGAAAAATATTTTCGCGAGACACGACACTTTAAGCCGATGGCAGTCGTCGATGAGGTTGCGCAAACGCTGTATGATGAATTGGACCTCATGCGAGAAGGTGCTAATGCATCACAGTTACGTCGTAATTTTGCACATTCAAAAATATTATATATTCCTAAAGTATATTGGAAATATTGTCATAACAATATATTAGTCATGGAACGTATTTATGGTATCCCGATTCATGATCATGTCAGGTTGAAACGTGCGGGTGTGAATATGAAGCGATTAGCCGAGCGCGGCATCGAGATTTTTTTCACACAAGTTTTTCGTGATAGTTTTTTTCATGCGGATTTGCATCCGGGTAATCTTTTTGTATGCGATGATGATCCGGATGAACCGACTTACATCGCGGTTGATTTTGGCATCGTAGGATCGCTTAGTCGCAATGATCAGCGTTATCTTGCCGACAATATGATTGCATTTTTTAAGCGAGATTATCAGCGCGTTGCAGAATTGCACATTGCTTGTGGGTGGTTGCCGCCAGAGACTCGTATCGATCAATTTGAAGGGGCAATTCGAGCTGTTTCTGAGCCTATTTTTGAATTGCCGCTACATCAGATTTCATTTGGGAAATTGTTGTTGGGTCTTTTTCAAGTCGCACATCGATTTCGAATTAATTTGCAGCCACAGCTCATTCTATTACAAAAAACACTATTTAGTATTGAAGGCTTAAGTCGACAATTGTCACCCGAATTAGATATTTTGGCACATACGAAACCACAGATTGAAAAATGGTTGAGACAGCACATTGGTTTTTCTGCTTTTATGCGCCGCGTCGGGGATCAATTGCCGCTGTGGTCTGAACAATTTCCAGAAATACCGACGTTGATCTACGAGATACTGCAAGGGATGAAAACAGAGTTAGAGAAGCAGCGATTTGAGTAAATATTGATCTTTTCACTTGGTTGCGGGGTTATGTCCGTTGATATCGCGTGAGTGCCATTGCGATTTGGTCTTCCAGCGTTTTATAGCGCGTATTCCCACCCTTGTAACCGTTTATCATAATCACAAATGCAAGTGGTTCTTTATTTTTGCTTTCAACAAAACCTGCCAGAGCGACAACGCCTGCAATCGTGCCTGTTTTAGCACGCACTTTATGAGCAATGGGGTACATACGATGTTTGAGTGTGCCATCGACACCAGAAATGGGTAGAGAAGTGAGCAACGTGTCATGCAGCAAGGCGTGATGATAGGCAAAATCTAGCGCTTCCATCATTTGCGAGGGTGTTGCTTGATTCTCAGGAGAAAGACCTGAGCCATCCAGTATCTTGACGCCATTTGTATGGACATGAGACTGGTCTTTTAGAATTTGAGAAACAGCCAAACTGCCTCGTTCCCAGCTGCCTGGTTTTTGTGTGTAGCGTTGCCCAATTTTTTTAAAGATAGCGCCCGCGATGATGTTATCAGATTTTTTCAGCATATTGTTGATCAGTACGGTTAAAGGTTCGGAATAATGGTTGTTGATAGAAAAAAGTGTAGCGGGCGCGGGTGCAAAGAGGATATTGCCATACACGGTAATCGCTAGTGTTTTGAATGCATTTCTTAATAGTAGACGGTTGTATTCAGAGATATTATTGACAACAGAGCCCATGCCCATTTTGCTGTAAAATGAGGGACAATTACGATTGATGATGCTTGCACTAATGGGCGCTGCATAACAATACTGTTTATCTCTAACTTTCCAGCCTGGTCCGTAGAATTCTTGGTCATAGGCAGTGCGGTCTATGTAAATATTGCCCGCAATAGCATGGATAGATTTTGATCGAAGCGCAGATAAGAGTTCTAGTAGATTATCGTCAGTAAAAGTCGGGTCGCCACTTAATACGACATAAAGATTGCCCTGTAGCACACCGTTTGTGATGGTGCCTGAGTCTGTCAGTAGTTGTGTATTGAATCGGTAGTTTGGGCCAAGATAGAGTAAAGCGGCTTCAGCGGTGAGGATTTTGAGGGTGCTTGCGGGAGCAAGAGACTGATAAATACTGTGTGCATATAGTATATCTCCATGCCGCATTGATTTGACATAAACAGCGATTTTGGCGCTACGTGAATTAGGTTGGATTAAACGGTTTAAGATTTGTGTGAGTGCATTTTGCCCATACAATGGGGAAGTGAAGTGGTATCTGTGTGCTACACGCGTGGGCTTGGCGGGTGCGGCACGACGATGGTGATGGTGATTTGCTAAAAGCGTGGAGCTGCCTAAGAGGCAAAGCCAGAAAAATAATGAAAAATAACGCACTGTCACGAGCCATCCTTAAACGTTGGTTTGGCTCCACATTACTAAACTCATGGGATGATGTAAATAATGGCGAACTTGTGGCAAGATGATTAGATGGATAACGAGGGCGACCATCATGCTAAAAAAGATCAAATCTTGGATTGGCCTGGATTTTTTTGTGAGTGAGCTTGATCAATTTCTTGAAAGATTTCGCGCGAAGCATCCTGTGCTTTCACCCGCACAGCGAGCAGAGCGTGATAAAAGCATGCGCATTGATAAGATGCGAGATGTGGCAGAGACGGATCGTTAGAGGATCATAGCCGAACAAGGAGTCGTTCGATGGCACAAACATGGCAAGATGAGCTACAACACGCATTAATTAAAACGTATGGCAGCAAACAAGGTAAGTCGTTTTTTACCCGTTATCGCAATGCCTTTCCTGTCAGTTATCGCGATAACTGTCCGTTGAATGTTGTGCTGGCTGATATCGCTTCTATAGAAACACTTTCAGAAAATCGGCGATTGGCGCTGAATTTTCACTTGGTATCAGGCCAGGCAGCGAGGCCGTTATGTCTACGTCTTTATCAATGGCAAACCCCTATTCCTCTATCAGATATCTTGCCGATGCTCGAAAACTTAGGGTTGCGAACCTACAGCGAGCAACAATATGAGGTTTCAATAGGTAAGGAGTCAACGGTCTGGGTAAGTGATTTTTCGCTGACTTATCTTAAAGAAGGATTAAAGATCGCGCCTGTCCAAGCTTTATTTGAAGAAGCGTTCACGGCGATTTATTTAGGACAAGCTGAAAACGATGGTTTTAATAAATTAATTTTGGGTGCGATGCTGTCTTTAAGTGGTGTAACGGTATTGCGCGCCTATGCTAAATATCTCCGCCAAGTTGGATTTCGTTTTAGCCAAGCTTATATAGAATCTGCTTTGGCAAATCATGCAGATATTACAAAGGCGCTGGTTGAATTATTCAAAGCGAAGCACAGTATTGTTCGTAATACTGCGACGAAGAAGCAATGTGATGCCATTCTGCGACGTATCCTTGCTTTATTAGAATCTGTTACCAGTTTAGACGAAGATTTTATTATTCGACGTTTTTTAGCATTAATTCAAGCAACCGTTCGTACGAATTTCTTTCAAAAAACAGCTGATGGACAACAAAAAGCGTATTTATCGCTTAAGTTTCGCTCTCACGATATTCCAGAGTTGCCATTGCCTGCCCCACTTTTTGAAATATTTGTTTATTCACCAGTGTTTGAAGGCATTCATTTGCGTAATGCACTCGTTGCTCGAGGTGGTATTCGCTGGTCGGACAGACGAGAAGATTTTCGTACTGAAATATTGGGGTTAATGAAAGCGCAAACAGTAAAAAATGCTGTCATTGTGCCCTCAGGTGCAAAGGGCGGTTTTGTTTTAAAAAATAAAACCGCTGTTGGACTAGCGTGCTATCAAACATTTATTCGTGGCTTGCTTGATCTCACAGATAATATTGAAGGCGATAAAGTGGTTCATCCAAAAGAGGTGGCCTGTCTTGATGAGGATGATCCCTATCTTGTGGTTGCCGCAGATAAAGGAACGGCTACTTTTTCAGATACTGCCAATCAACTATCAGCGGAATATCATTTTTGGCTTGGTGATGCTTTTGCATCGGGCGGTTCTGAAGGTTACGACCACAAGAAAATAGGAATCACAGCAAGAGGCGCGTTTGAATCGATCAAACGGCACTTTCTTGAGCGTGACATTGATATCAAGAAGACAACGATCACCGTGGTTGGTATTGGCGACATGAGTGGCGATGTGTTTGGTAATGGACTCATTTACTCAAAACACGTTAAGTTGCTTGCAGCTTTTGATCATCGACATATTTTTGTTGATCCAGACCCGGATCCTACTGTCTCTTATCGTGAACGTTTACGTTTGTTCCGTCTTCCCGCCTCTTCATGGGCAGATTATAATTCAAAATTAATTTCGAAAGGGGGTGGCGTTTTTAAGCGCACGCTCAAAGTGATTCCATTATCAGCTGCTATGCAGCGTGCGCTTGGAACAGAGGCACCTTCTCTTTCGCCTGTTGAATTGATTCGGGTGATTTTAAAAGCACCGGCCGATCTTTTGTATAATGGTGGTATCGGCACTTATGTTAAAGCAGCTACAGAAAATAATGCGACTGTGGGTGATCATGCCAACGATTATTGTCGTGTGAATGGTAATGAATTGCGCGCTAAAGTGGTAGGTGAGGGAGGGAATTTAGGGTTTACGCAGTTAGGTCGTATTGAATATGCCATGCAAGGCGGCTCAATTAACACTGATTTTATCGATAACTCTGCTGGCGTAGATTGTTCAGATCACGAAGTGAATCTTAAAATTTTATTAAGCTACCCACTCCAATCTCACATACTGACCTATAAAAAACGCAATACACTCTTAGCGAGTTTAACAAATGCCGTTGCAGATCATGTGTTGGAGGATAATTACCAACAAGCGTTGGTGATGGGGTTTACAACCTATCACGCGAAACAAAATATTGGACTGCATCTTGAGTATATTAAAGAATTAGAGGCGCATGCTTCGTTAAATCGCGTAGTTGAATATTTACCAGATGATAAAGCACTACTTGATCGAAAAGCGAATGGGCAGGGGCTCACTCGTCCAGAGCTTGCTGTGTTGTTGTCCTATTCAAAAATTTATTTAAAACAAGCTATTTTGCAGTCAACGTTGACAGAGGATCCTTATTTTAGCAAATGGGTTCGACGTGGTTTTCCAGAAGTGCTGGATAAACACTATGGCCGCTTTATGTCAAAGCATCGATTGCATCGAGAGATTATCGCAACACAATTGAGCAATATGATTGTTAATTTAGCAGGACTGACGTTTGTATTTCGTTTACAGATGGAAACAGGCGCACCGATATCCGATATTGTGCGTGCTTATACGATGGCTGCTTATATTTTTGATATGCCTGCATTGCAAAAAGCGATCACAGCGTTAGACGGGAAAGTATCTTGTCATGATCAATATGAAATGCTGTTTCATATTCGTTATTTATTGCATCTTGGCACGCGTTGGTTTTTACGCAGCTCTTACTTAAAGATGGATATTCTGCATGTCATTACGCAGTACCGTGCTCCGACACAACAATTAGCAACGATGATTCCAGATTTAATGTCGGGAGATACCAAAAAATATTTACAGACGCTGGTTGAAAAATTTACGACTGTGGGATTGGGCGTTGTTGCTGCAAGACGTATTGGCGCTTATCGCGCGATGTACAATGCGCTTAATGTCGTCGATATTGCGATTACGAATCGTTATGACTTAGCTCAAACGGCAGCTGTTTATTTTGGATCGGGGGAACGCATGCATTTGGTTTGGTTCCGCGATCAAATTGTCTCAGATTTGCGCGAAGGTCATTGGAACACGATGGCGCGATTGACATTGCGCGATGAGCTTGATATCTGTCAGCGTGCATTTACAATTGCGGTTATGAAAAACGCAACACGTTCTGTTGCAGCACCTGTATTGATAGAGCGATGGGCGAAGAGTCATCCCGCTTTATTTGTTCGTTGGGAGCAATTATTAAATCTGCTGCATACGAGCACGCAGATTGAATATACGATGTTTTTCATTGCCATTCGTGAATTGCTGGGATTGATTTTAACAAGTCAATAAAAAAATCGCTAGCCATCTTTTTCTTGAATGATTAAACTCGCTGCATGTCATCCAGAAGCGCGCCTCTGGATGACAGTGCGTACTATATAATACCCAAACATGAGTGAAAACATGAACGTTAAAGATGAAATAGATCAAAAAAAACGTTGTTTCTTGCGTCGTGCAACAACAGCAGTAGGTGGTATTGGTCTTGCTGCTGCAACGGTACCCTTTGTTTCTTATTGGTTGCCTAGTAAGGATACAGAAGCTGCGTCTGCGCCTATTAAGATCGATTTAAGTAATTTGAAGCCACGTGACCAATTAACAGTTCCTTGGCGCGGTATGCCAATTTGGTTTATTTATCGCGATCAAGAAATGTTGGACTCATTATCAAAGGTAGCAGATGAATTGCGCGATCCTTTAAGTGAGCAAGATCAACAGCCAGCTTATTGTAAAAATATTCATCGTTCCATTAAGCCACAATATTTAGTCACCATTGGTATTTGTACCCATTTGGGTTGTGTGCCCACTTATCGTCCTGATGTGGGCAGTGTGACATCTGTATGGTTGGGCGGTTTTTATTGTCCTTGCCATGGATCTAAATATGATTTGGCAGGCAGAGTGTTTCGTGATGTGCCTGCCCCGCTTAATTTAAAAATTCCTAATCACATGTATGTGAGTGATACAGAAATTTTAATTGGACAGGATGACAGCGGCGTACAGGGTGCGATTGCGATTAGTTAGAAAGTTAGCGCGGGATGACAAAATTAGACCAGGGAGAAGAGATTCACCATGACAGAACCAGCAACAACAGGAACACAGTCAGCTCGCGGATTGACCGGATGGTTTTATAAGCGTTATCCCTGGCAAGCTTTTTGGCAACAGCATTTAGCTGGTTATTATGCGCCTCGTAATTTTAATTTCTGGTATTTTTTCGGTTCGTTTTCATTACTCGTCTTTGCTGGCCAAATTATTAGCGGTATCTGGCTGGTGATGGAATATGTGCCGACTGCAGATGGCGCATTTTCATCGGTTCAGCATATCATGCGCGATGTGCGTTATGGTTGGTTGTTGCGATTCATGCATACAACGGGTGCGTCTGCTTTTTTTGTTGTGATTTATCTGCATATGTATCGTGGGTTGATTTATGGTTCCTATCAAAAACCACGCGAGCTTGTATGGTTGGTGGGTATGGCCATCTATATGATGTTACTGCTCGAGGCATTTACAGGCTATGTTCTGCCATGGGGGCAAATGTCTTATTGGGGGGCAACGGTTATTACG
>MGYE01000003.1:10961-11911 GCA_001801625.1 Gammaproteobacteria bacterium RIFCSPHIGHO2_12_FULL_42_10 | reverse complement strand
GATTGGATCTTGGTGTGGCTGCGTGGTGGATATAGCGTGTCAGGCGTGTCGTTGCATCGCTTTTTTTCTTTGCATGTCATTGCGATTCCGTTATTGCTCTGTGTAACCATCTTTGTACACCTTGTTTCGTTGCATCATGTTGGATCTAATAATCCAGATGGTGTGGATATTAAAGCTAAAAAAGATAAAGACGGTCATCCGCTCGATGGGATTCCTTTTCATCCTTACTATACGGTTAAAGATTTAGTAGGTGTGGTGGTGTTTTTAGTTGTTTTTTGTTCTATTTTATTTTTCTCTCCAATGGGGGGTGGGCTATTTTTAGAGCCTGATAATTACATTCCCGCAAATCCCATGATGACGCCGCCCGAAATTTCGCCCGTTTGGTACATGACGCCTTTTTATGCCATGTTGCGCGCTGTGCCAAGTAAGTTGCTTGGCGTGACTGTGATGGCCTTTGCAATTGCACTGATGTTTGTGTTGCCTTGGCTGGATCGTAGTCGTGTGCGTTCTATTCGCTACAAGGGATGGCTATCAAAAGCTGCTATTGCTGTTTTTGTGATTTCTTTTACCGGTTTGGGGTACTTAGGCCATGAAGGTATTTCGCCTTTGCGTACGATTATGGCGCGCATCTTTACAGTCAGCTATTATGGATTTTTCCTGTTGATGCCTTTTTATTCTGCTTTTGAAAAAACCAAACCAGTACCAGAACGGGTGACAGAATGATGCGTGAGATGAAAAATTTCAAATTTTTTGCAAAGATTGCTCTGTTCGTTTGTTGCTTCTTTTTTACTGATTTAGTCGCTTTTGCGATGGAGTTTAGTGTACCAGGACTGGTGCTTGAACATGCACCGATTGATCGAAATGATATGGCTTCGGTTAAACGTGGTGCGCAGTTTTTTGCATCAACTTGCATGGCGTGCCATACGGCAGTTTATTTGCGTTACGATAAA
>MGYE01000003.1:0-10949 GCA_001801625.1 Gammaproteobacteria bacterium RIFCSPHIGHO2_12_FULL_42_10 | reverse complement strand
CGCCCGACTTATCTTTAGAAGCAAGCGTGCGAGGGGTGGATTGGATTTATACCTATCTACATAGTTTTTATAAAGACCTTACTACGGCGACCGGCGTCAATAACCTCATCTTTCCGCATACAGCGATGCCCGATATCATGGCGCCTTATCAGGGCGACCAAGCACTTGTACCGCATCCTATGTACGATTGGTTGGGGCATGTGGAATGGTACGATGCAGTTGTGTTAATGCATCAGGGCAGCATGACACCTGAAGAATTTGATGTGCTGACAACAGATATTACTAATTTCTTAGCATATGCTTCTGAGCCGTATCATCAATCACAAGAACATATTGGATATTGGGTAATTGGATTTTTGTGTATTTTGTTTGTGTTTATTTATTTTTTAAAACGCGAATACTGGAAAGATGTGAAGCGATATAAGAAATAATGATTGACGATCATGAGTGGGTCCTAGCCCGGATATTTCATCATATCGCTACTGCGACGCCCTACCAGAGAAGTCAATACCTCTTAGCGACTGGTATTGCCATTTTATTTAGTCTTATCATTGCACGCGGAACGGCGTCGTGGTTGCCATTGCATGCATTTTATCTGTTTGTATTAACCACCACTACAACTTATTTTGGTCTTAAATATACTCAGTATTTTATCTATTTTTTTTCAATTACGCTGATCACAATGATACTGAATGGCGCACATCTTACTTGGCAGCATGAAGTACACTTTATTGTTTGGGGCGGTGCTATTGCCGTTGGCCTTGTTTTTTTGCAATGGCTATTGATACCTGGATTTAGGGTGCGTGCAGTACGGTCTTGTCGAATCAAAACATTGCATGCACTGGATGGTATGAGTCAAGCTTTGTTTGTCTGTTTAACCAATACGGATTACAAGGAAGATCTTTATGTCTTTGAAAGAAGAATACATGTTCAAAAAACAAAATATTTTTCTAGGGTATATCGCTTGATTCGACTAAAAAACTGCCATTCTGAGCACTTGCCAGAGGTGCGTTTGTTTAATCTTTTAATGGAATGTGCGCAACTAAGAAGACGTGTGAGTGATCATACTATTTTTTCGTTGTGTCGAAATGAATTGCTGGCCATTGCAAAAGCAATGAGCCAGATTTTTTGTAATATGAAATGGGTCATTCAACAGAAAAGTGAAGTCATTGATACGGAAATACTCAATGAACAGATTAATCAGCTTGAAAATTTATTTTACAGCGTGATCAATGTTGCTTCTCGTGAACCTTTGGCGTTTCTATTGTTTATTGCGGGATTGCATGCATTTTGTGAGGAAGCGAATGATTTTTGCAGAGCGCTTTGAAACTCGACAGGTTTTCATTGTAGGTTTTGCCGTATTATTAGCGGTGATCGTTAATGATTACTTTTCGTTTAGTCATGCAGCATGGATGGTAGTCGGCGCGTTGATTGTTGCGCAACTTGCACGAGGCGCGCCTTTAAGACAGAGCTTAATTTACTGTGTGGTGATGCTGGTGTTTGCGATCTTACTTCCGCCTTATGTAATCGATGCGACGCGTAATCGATTGATTGATATTGGTATGGGTGCGTTAATAGGTGTGTTGTTTCAGCAAATATTGTTCCCAATGAAAATTTATCCGGCATTTCGTGTCGGTGTGCTGCCTATTTTACGTCTGTTGCAGAACGATTTACAGCGAGAGATATATTTTTTTTCACATCAACTATCAAAGCAGATTTATCTGCAACAATCTTCTGAAAGAATGATCGCTTTACTGCAAAGCGATAGTTTATACCCGGAGTGGGTGTATGCTGTTGGATTTAACCCGGGTTTGCGTGCGGGGTTTCGTTTTTTCTTGATTCAGCTTGAAAGCATTGTAGAAATATTTTTTTCGCTACACGCTTTGATAGGTGCTGTGAGTGATGCAATAGATTTAGATGTGATTTCTAGTGAAATAGGGGTGGTATTAAAAAATAATGAATATTTATTTGGAACATTGATCGATCATCTTAGCGAGTGTAAATCACAAAAAACAAACAATTCGATTGATTTAACGGGCGATATTGTTGCATTAGAAAATGCATTAGAGCAATGCGTTCCTGTTTCGTTAGAGCTATTAACAATTGCACCATCCGCCATGATTTTGATTGCCATCGTGCGTGATTTAAAAGATCTGCGTGAAATATTATTGCGGCTGATTGAGTCCAGTATGGGCAACGATGCGCTATGATACACCAGACCCCGTAACAAGTGCGGGGTCTGGTGTATCATCAGCACTGCAGTGTAAGGTGAGCCAATCAAATGAATGAAACATTTCAATTAGCAACCCACTACATGGCGACACGTGATTTTGAGCAAGCGATCATGCATTTTTCAACGATTGAAAAGGTCTACCCTGATCATGTAGAGACGCTTATTAATTTAGGAACCTGTTATCTGGAAAGCGGTATCCCATTCCAGGCGAAAGCATATTATTTAAAAGCATTGGCTCTCATACCCAATGAAATACAAGTTTTATTTAACTTGGGGGTCTTGAGTGTGAAAGAAGGTTGCGCGAGAGATGCGATCGAATTTTATTTAGCTATTTTAAATATTCATCCAACCCATCATGCCACGCATCATAATTTAGGCGCGCTTTATTTTAGCCTGAAGAAAAGCGATGCAGCTCTTTATCATCTTCAAATGGCCTGCAAAATTAAACCAGATGATGCATCCGCGCGACAGATGATTGCGATGTTGAGCAATCCAATGGAAGTATTAGCGCCTTCTACGCCTTATTTGCGCACACTTTTTGATAATTATGCAGATCATTACGATGCGCATTTGAAAAGCCTTGATTACGTGGTCCCGCAGACTTTATTGCAGACGGTGTTGGGATATGTGGGTAAGACGGCGCACTTACAAGCTGCGCTTGATGTGGGTGCGGGGACTGGACTGTGCGGCGAATTGTTTCGTCCCTTTGTGCAACAACTGATAGGGGTCGATCTTTCACTTCAGATGCTTAAGATTGCAGAACAGAAATATATTTACGATGAATTGCATGAAGCAGATTTTTTGGAATATTTAAAAGACAAAAATGCAATATTTGATCTAATTATTTCAGGCGATGTGTTTGTTTATTGTGGTGATTTGATGCAATCAATTATGCTAACTACAAAAGCATTAAAACCAAACGGATTGCTGGTATTTAATGTCGAAGTGAACCGTGAAGATAATGTGATTGCCACAACATCGGGTCGTTTTAAGCATCATGAGCGTTATATTGAAGAGCTGCTAGCCGTTTGTTCGCTTGTCTGTATCGAGCGGCATAAAACGACTTTGCGTTTGCAAGACGGCGTACCTGTTGCGGGACTCGTGTATCTTTGTTTGCGCATCTACGTAGATTGAATGCCTTCTCGCCTTCGCGTAACATGAGTGATAACCATATGGGACGTTTATTGAGGACTAGGATGAAATCATTTCTACGACGTAGCATTGTGTTATCGCTAGTTTTTTTTCTCATGAGCTGCGCGCATTACTATCCGCCTTCCTACAAAGCAGATTTGCTCAACGAAAGATGGATGCCGGCAGTAGACCGCGATCCCAATCCTTGGCTATCGAACGTTGATCATTGGTTCTTGCACCCCGTTTCGCCTTATCCTCGATCTGTTGCAAGTAGTGTGATGTTAGTACCACTACCAAGCACCGTCACACGTGTACAGATTGCCGGTCATTTCCAAGTGAAATTCATGATCACACCGGGTAGTAATCGCGTTGAGATTGAAGGTCCTCACGCACTCATTCAACGGATTGGTGTGAAGGTGACACAAAAAACGCTTATGTTGATTGAATTACCTAAACCACCAGATGTAACGTGTGCATCGTCTTCTGTCGAAGCAGATGCAAAAGATACACCTAATAATATAGGCTGTGTTGTTGTTCGTATCGGCTTAAAACATATCACCTCAATCGCGCAAACAGGCCCGGGACTCATTACCGGACAGATTGTGGGTAATGATGCGCTTTGTGTGACGTCCAGTGGGAGCGGTGATATTTATCTTGCAGGAAGCATGCCTGTTTCAGGCATTCGTTCATCGGGTAGGGGTGATATCACACTCCTTGGTGTTGTAAGCCCTGATGTGGTGATTGTGACATCAGGCACAGGCACGGTGAATGTATATGGTAACGTGGGTGTGCGTAGTATCGTGCATACTGGCCAAAGCAATATTAATGTTATTGGTGTCAACACAAATCATCTGACGATCGATGCAGGTGGTTGTGGTAAAATTGGTCTATATGGCATGATGGCCATTGACTGCATTAATGCACGTAGTCATGTGATCGTTTACGCTTATAATGTCAGCAGTCATACACTCAAAGTAAATACAGTCGATTATGCTGTGGTCGGTCTTGCAGGTTCTGCTGACACCTTCACTGTTAATACAAGACAAGCCTCTCGCTTTATGGGCTATCACTTGTATACTCACGATGCCTTTGCACGTTCTTATGATGCGAGTCACATCACAACGAGAGCAAATAAACAATTGTTTGCTGCTGCGTCTGGCGATAGCAGTGTTTATGGTATCAATAGCGCTCGCGTATTAACGCAAGTTGTCAAACGAAATGGTGTGGTATTGGCGATCCCTGCTTCATAAAACACGATTTTCTAGTATGCAAGACACCAGACCTTGCGCTGGTTGTTAAAGAATTGGGGCATACCCCCTCTCCTCCCGCTTCTCGGGAGGAGAGGGGTGGGGAGAGGCGGGTCAGCACCGATTCTCCAAGATCACACCTCAATCATTAGTATCGCTAATCGAAAAACTAACTGTCAAATTGCCCACTCAACATTTTCAAAACATTCGGTGTCGCGCTGTATTCTTTAAAATTAGTTGTGTGGAATTCTTTTTCCATGACTTCCAAAAGATTGCCTAATCCATCCACGAGTCCTAGCTTGACTGCCGTTTCGCCTGACCAGAAATCGCCTGTAAAAAGTGTGCTTGGGTCGGCGTGTAATTTGCCTTTGCGACCCGCGAGTACCGCTTCTTCAAAAGTTTGATGAACGGAGTCGATGACTTCTTTGATTTTTTTAATGTCATCAGGTGATTGTGGTAGAAACGGATCGAGTCTATTTTTATTGTTGCCCGCAGTATAGACGCGACGTTCAATGCCGAGTTTTTTCATGGTTCCCACAAACCCAAATCCTTTCATGATGACACCAATTGAGCCTGTGAGTGTACTTGGATTCACGTAGATTCTGTCAGCAGCAACGGCAACATAGTAAGCGCCAGATGTCATGAGGTCTTCGCCAACAACGATGATTGTTTTGTGATATTTCTTTTTGAAAGCAATAATCGTGTCATGAATAATAGAGGCTTGTACGGGTGTGCCGCCTGGCGAATCAATATCGAGGATCACCCCCGCTGTATGCGCATCACTGAAAGCATCTTTTAAAACCGGCGTGAGTGATTCGGCTGATAAATTACTATCTGGCATAATCATGCCATTTAATCGTACCAATGAAATGTACTCTTTGTTTTGCTCGCCAGTGACGGTGACTGATGATCGTGTAAAGTGTAAAAATAAGAACAATGTGTATGCAAAGAATACAAACCAGGCAATAAAGCGAATATTTTTCCACAAACGATCTCTGCGTTTTTCTTTTAGTAATTCACGAACGATTGTGCTTGATGCATATTCTTGATCGATATTAGACATATTTTTCATCCTACCGTTTCTATTCTGTTAAAGTGTCGCTATAATTCGCGTTTTGTTATGTAGTTTTTCAGCGCGTAATGAAGGAGAGAGCGTGTACCGGATACAATCTACCTTGATTGCTTTACTAATCGCAAGTGGCACTGCTATTGCAGGGTCATCGATTAATCTCACACAGGGCGTTTCGCCAATTAGTCACGATGTTTATGAATTGCACATGCTGATGTTTTGGGTGTGTGTTGCCATTGGCGTGATTGTCTTTGGCGCCATGTTTTATTCCATTCTAAACCATCGCAGGTCAAAACATCCCATTCCTAAGCGGTTCCATAGCCATTTCACATTAGAAATCGCATGGACGATTGTGCCCGTTGTAATCTTAGTAATCCTTGCTATTCCTGCAACAAAAGTGCTCTTCAAGATGAATGATGAGCGCGCATCAGATATGACCATTAAAATTACAGGCTATCAGTGGAAGTGGCATTACGAATATTTGGAAGACGGCGTTAGTTTTTTCAGCGATCTCTCAACACCTCAAGTGGAAATGCACAATCACGCACCTAAAGGACAGCATTATTTACGTGAAGTGGATCACCCGATGGTTGTGCCTATTCATAAGAAAATTCGCTTACTGATTACTTCAAATGATGTGAATCACGCGTGGTGGGTGCCTGACTTAGCGGTTAAGCGTGATGCAATCGGTGGATTTATTAATGAAGCATGGACAATTATTGACAAACCAGGCGTTTACTATGGTCAGTGTGCTGAGCTTTGTGGCGTCAATCATGCTTTTATGCCGATTGTTGTGATTGCAACGACTGAAGAAGGCTATCAGGATTGGGTTGCACATCAAAAAGGTGAAATCACACAAGGCGACGCAGACACAACGCGCGCTTGGACGTTACAAGAACTAATGACCAAAGGTGAGGGCGTTTATTCTCACATTTGTGTTGCGTGTCACCAACCTGGCGGTGTTGGCATGCCGCCTACTTTCCCAGCATTAAAAGGTAGTCCCATTGCAACGGGACCGATTTCAGATCATGTGAATATTGTCTTCAATGGTAAAGCAGGGACTGCGATGCAGGCATTTAAGGGTCAGTTGTCGGATGTTGAGCTTGCAGGCGTTCTGACGTATGAACGCAATGCATTTGGCAATAATACAGGTACGTTGGTGCAGCCCATTCAGATACAAGCATTGCGTAGCGGTAAGACAATGGAAGCAGCATTAGCAACAGAGCCTTTGAAAGAATCAGCGAAAGGTGCGTCAGCGAATACAGCGCCTACAAAAAGTGCAGCAGGTCATGAAGCAAATCCAGGCAGTGTCAAATCTACAACGAGCACAACTCATGCTGTGCCGACTATAGCTGCATCATCCGGAGCGACTACCGCAGAAGTCGCAATACCCTCAGCCCCTGTTTCACCAGCCGATTCATTAAAAGAAGCGATCGCGCGCGGCGAAACGGTTTACAGTAATATTTGCGCCGCTTGCCATCAACCAACGGGCCTCGGTATGCCGCCCACTTTCCCAGCGCTGAAAGATAGTCCAATTACAATAGGCCCCGTGAAGGACCATTTAGATCGTGTTTTAAATGGTAAACCAGGTACAGCGATGCAAGCTTTTAAAGAACAGCTAACCGATCAACAGCTCGCTGATGTCATTACCTATGAACGCAATGCCTTTGGCAACCATACCGGCATACTGGTGACACCGGAAGAAGTCAAAGCAGCGCGCGGTAAATAAAAAATAAAAGTAGATCTCACTTCTGCAGTACAAAGGCAATGTACCTAAACATTGCAGAGGAGGATCATATATCAATCCCCTCTCTTCCCGTGTTTTCTACGGGAGGAGAGGGATGGGGAGAGGAGGGTATATTTTCGATCATATACCTTAAGAAGATATACCTCCTCTCCAAGAAGATATACCTCCTCTCCCTTACCCTCTCCTCCACGGTGTGGAGGAGAGGGGATAAGGAATGGATATTTTAGGATATTTTAGGAGAAGACTGTGACACACGATCAACACGCAACACATTCTGAAGAACATGCTTTTGGTCATAGCCATGAGCATGAGCCGCCACACCATCATTCTTTGAAGTATGGGTTTTTGCCGTGGATAAAAGGCTGGCTGTTTACGACTAATCACAAAGACATCGGTAGTCTTTATATGTTGCTTAGTCTTGCGATGCTTTTTTACGGCGGAGCGATGGCGCTTTTAATTCGCCTACAATTATTTCAACCAGGCGCACATTTTTTTGCGCCCAACACCTATAACGTGCTCGTAACGGTACATGGACTGATCATGGTATTTGGCGTCATTATGCCGGCTTTTGTCGGTCTTGCTAATTGGATGATTCCCATGATGATTGGTGCGCCTGATATGGCGTTGCCGCGTCTTAATAATTGGAGTTTTTGGATTTTACCGTTCGCTTTTTTATTATTAACGATCGCATTATTTCAAGCAGGCGGCGGCCCTAATTTTGGCTGGACGATGTATGCGCCACTCTCTTCTAAATATGGACCACCCAGTACAGACTATCTGATTGTTGCGATTCACTTGATGGGTATTTCTTCCGTTTTAGGTGCAATTAATATTATTGCAACAATTACCAACCTTCGTGCGCCTGGTATGAGTTGGATGCAGATGCCACTTTTTGTGTGGACATGGTTTATTACGGCATTCTTGTTAATTGGTGCGATGCCTGTGCTTGCAGGTGTGGTGACGATGCTTTTATTTGATCGCCATTTTGGTACTAGCTTTTTTGATGCAGCAGGCGGAGGCGATCCTGTGATGTATCAACATCTGTTTTGGTTTTTTGGCCACCCCGAAGTTTATATTATGATTTTGCCAGCGTTTGGTATTGTCTCTGAAGTGATCCCAACTTTTAGTCGTAAACCTTTATTTGGTCATGCTTTCATGGTTGGCGCTGTGGGAGCCATTGCCTTTCTGTCGTATGTTGTGTGGGGTCACCACATGTTTACTGCAGGGATGGCCGTTGGCACGCAGCTCTATTTTATGTATATCACGATGCTGATCGCTGTGCCCACCGGGATTAAAGTGTTCAATTGGGTTGCGACAATGTGGAAAGGATCGATTACTTTTGAAACACCTATGTTATTTGCCATTGCGTTTGTTGTGTTGTTTACGATAGGTGGTTTATCAGGATTAATGCTTTCAATTGTGCCGGCGGATTATCAGTACCAAGATACGTATTTTGTTGTTGCACATTTCCACTATGTTTTGGTAGCGGGTGCGCTCGTTGCGATTTTATCAGCGGTGTATTATTGGCTGCCTAAATGGACAGGTCGTTTTTACAACGAAAGATTGGGCCAGTTACACTTTTGGCTGACCGTCATTGGCGTGAATGTTACCTTTTTCCCAATGCATTTTTTAGGTTTAACGGGTATGCCAAGACGTATTACAGACTATGCACTGCAATATACCGGCATGAATATGGTTTGCACGATTGGTGCATTTTTGTTTGGATTTGCACAGTTGATATTTTTATATAATGTTTTATCGACTGTCTTTGGTAAAGGTACACGCGCGACAGGACATGTGTGGGAAGGTGCGCATGGTTTGGAGTGGATTTTGAGTTCGCCACCACCTTACCATAGTTTTTCTACGCCACCGTCACTGACAACTGTTGTGGGCGAGCTTAATAAAAAATTTGAGGTCGAGCATGCCTGAAAGAAGACCGCATCGACGTGTATATACGATCGCAGGTATTGCCGCACTGGTTATGTTTAGTTTTTGTTTTGCTATGGTGCCGGTTTACAATATTATTTGTAGAAAAACGGGTATTAATACTTCCGCCGCTAATGGCGATTTATTAAAACCCATGTCGGCAGAAGAAGCTGCGCAATCACCTGATCTTTCTCGTGACGTAGAGATTCAATTTACCTCAATAAGTCACATGGGGTTGCCGTGGGATTTTTATCCGCAAACAAAATCGATTCGTGTTCATCCGGGTGCTAATGCGCGTGTGTATTTTTATGCAAAGAATACAACAGATAAAATGATGACTGTACAGGCTGTACCAAGTATTACACCGCCAGAATCAATCAGTCATTTTCACAAAATAGAGTGTTTTTGCTTTACTCATCAAACATTAGCTGGGCATGCTAGTAAGGAAATGCCACTGGTTTTTCATATCGATCGAAATTTGCCGAAAAATGTACGCGTGATTACATTGGCTTATACTTTATTTCCGGTATCAACGAAACGGTATTGAGCGTGGTTTGTGCGAGTAGCCCACTATTGCACTCCCTTCCCTATGGGGGAGGGAGTGCAATAGGGGAGCAACAGATGCACAAGATGAAAATATTCAATAGAGGATGAATAACAACATGACTCACGCTCTTAAACATAATCAATCAACCGATCACTATTACATTGCACATCCTTCTTTCTGGCCGATTGTTGGGTCTTGTGGATTGTTTTCAACGGTGTTTGGTTTGGTACAAATCTTACATCAAGATGTTTTTGGCCCACCCATTATGACAGTGGGTATTATTTTGATTTTAGTGACGATGTATGGTTGGTTTAGCGCGGTTGTAAAAGAGAGTATGCAAGGGTTGCATAGTGCGCAAATGGATCGTACCTATCGATGGGGGATGGTGTGGTTCATTGTGTCTGAGATATTTTTATTTGGTATCTTTTTTGGCGCATTATTTTACACGCGTGTCTTTACTTTGCCAGAATTAGGCAATACAGCGGGTCCTTTGCTTTCATTGTTAGATTTATCGCGCGGTTCTGCAACACACCATTATTTGTGGCCTAATTTCTCATCTACTTGGCCTTTATTAACCAATCCTAATCCCGCTTTATTTAAAGGCCCAGAAGCGGTGATGTCTGCTTGGGGCATTCCTGCATTAAACACCCTAATTTTGTTAAGCAGTGCAGCAACATTGACATGGGCGCATTGGGGATTAAGGAAAAATAATCGCAAGCAATTATTAATTGGTTTAATCATTACTATTATTTTAGGATGGACTTTTGAAGGGTTTCAAGTGCATGAGTATCATCATGCTTATACTGAATTAAATTTAACACTTGCCAGCGGTATTTATGGGACGACTTTTTTTACATTAACAGGATTACATGCTGTGCATGTCACAGTTGGCGCAATTATGCTGACAATTATTCTGATTCGCTGCTTACGCGGACATTTTGCATCCGAACACCATTTTGCCTTTGAAGCCGTCTCTTGGTACTGGCATTTCGTCGACGTCGTCTGGCTTTTCCTATTCACATTTGTATACTGGCTTTAGCGCAGAGCAT
>MGYE01000002.1:22336-23131 GCA_001801625.1 Gammaproteobacteria bacterium RIFCSPHIGHO2_12_FULL_42_10 | reverse complement strand
TGGCCGGTACCATCCCTACTCAAAAGGAAGTCAGGCAACTTAGAGTCTTGATCAAATGGGGGACATATTTCATAGAACGTAAGCCATGATGCCAGACCAGATCCTCGCAGTGCGCTGCCGAGCAGCCCACCCTGCAGAAAACTATTGTCAAAATAATTATAAAACACGAATAACGCGGTTGCTTCTTCAGTACTTAACGTGATAGACGGCGATTGTCCTTGATAAAATTCTATTAAACCGTCAAAATACGGCTTACATTTTTTATAAAAGTCTTCTTGTTGATTCTGATCCCACTTCTTCACTTCGTTTGAATGCGTTTTAGCATACTGTATAGACTGCTCGCATTCTTTCCAAGCAGGCTGCTGCTGTAACTGTAAATACTCCGCAAAACCTACTGGACTGGACTCATCATCCACGATTCTTGTAAAACGCGAACGCAGCATATCCCTAGCTAGCGCATGAATCCCAGGCTCCGTCGATGT
Organism: Gammaproteobacteria bacterium RIFCSPHIGHO2_12_FULL_42_10; assembly: GCA_001801625.1. Classification (GTDB taxonomy): domain Bacteria; phylum Pseudomonadota; class Gammaproteobacteria; order DSM-16500; family DSM-16500; genus Aquicella. The sequence continues at coordinate 22,649 of MGYE01000002.1, read as the reverse complement.
CTTACCAACAACATCTGTAGTAATCAATTTCAGCATTGCATCATCTGATACATTTAACTGATCACTAAGAGTCGTATTCCAACTTTTAAAAACCAACCTCATCGCTGTCATTGCAAACTGAGGGCTATAAGGAACCTCAACTAATTTATTCTGTTTATCATGCGTATTTTTATGTAACATCAAGGCTATCTCCTCAACCAACCTTCTGTATCCATAAGTATAGGCTAATCCATGAAAAATTTCCGCCTGTAAACACATAAAAAAATAGGCATAATATCAACCTATGAAAATTGGCATATTACTCACCAATACA
>MGYE01000002.1:21853-22284 GCA_001801625.1 Gammaproteobacteria bacterium RIFCSPHIGHO2_12_FULL_42_10 | reverse complement strand
TCTTATTCGATAAACGTATTGTCGCATTATCTCGTTTTTTTTGGCTGCCCCTTCTATATGGCATCATTCTACCTTTGCGTTCACGCCGCTCCGCAAAACTTTATCAAACCATCTGGACACAAGAAGGCGCGCCACTCATCGTACACATGCGGCGTATTCAACAGCAATTGGCCATCAAGCTAAATTGTCCCGTCGAAATAGGGATGCATTACGGCGAACCCTCCATTCAAGATGGCATTCAACATCTTAAAGCAGCATCCGTTGAAACAATCATCACATTGCCACTCTTTCCTCAATATTCCAATACCACCACTGCAGCCACAGAAGATCGCATCAAAGACGCACAACGAATATATCAAACAGGCTCCATCCTAATGCCCATTAAGCAATACGGTACTAACCCGCAATACGTTTCCTTACTTGCAAAAACA
>MGYE01000002.1:11094-21674 GCA_001801625.1 Gammaproteobacteria bacterium RIFCSPHIGHO2_12_FULL_42_10 | reverse complement strand
GTATTAGCAACATTGCCAAAACAAGGTATCACAGCTGTAGATATCATCTGCCCGGGATTTTCTGTCGATTGCTTGGAAACACTCGAAGAAATTGTCATGCGCGGACAGACCGTGTTTTTACAAGCAGGTGGCAAAACACTACGTTATATCCCCGCATTAAATGAAAGACCAGAACACATCGATCTGCTTGCAAACATGCTTTGTAGTGCATGCAAAGAGGCTGGTATAGTCATTTAACTACGCACTGCGTTGTTATCTGCGTCCCCCTCTCCTCCCGCATTTCGGGAGGAGAAGGATGGGGAGAGGAGGGTCGGCCTATTGCACAAACAACTGACCTACAAAATAACCCATCAGCCACTACCATGAATGCTGGCTGGGTTGAATAATGAGAGGATATGTTTAATTAATTGAGCCCTCCTCTCCCCATCCTTCTCCTCCCGAAATGCGGGAGGAGAGGGGGACGCAGATTCTCGCTGCTTAACAATGCGGTGCATATATCAAAGATAAAGCGAACGACTAGGATAGTCATGATGCACATCAGGAATGGCCAATTAACGCTGATCATTTGCACACTGCTTTATGCTTCTTTCTGTCAAGGTGGGCAACTGGGCGCCACACTATCGCTCCCACTTTATGCAAAAGAACCCACCCCCATCAACGGTTTTCAATTCATGCTAAGCTACGATCCACGCTATACAGCCTGGCATCAGGTCAATCTTTACTTTGATGGTGGGTTTTCTCATCTAACGACTGACACGCCCGTCACGACCATTAACATTTACTCTGCCGCACCCGTTGTGCGTTATGCCTTTGAACGTCATGGCATCATGCGTCCCTTTTTAGATTTAAGCATAGGACTCGCTTATCTCAATCACACCCATTTAGGTCATCGCAATTTAGGTATTCATATGGCCTTTCAAGATCGCATAGGTATCGGCGCATTGTTTGGAGAGGCCGAACGCTGGTCACTCGGTTTACAAGCTATGCACTACTCCAACGCCCATCTCTCTAGCCACAACTCCGGCATCACCATTCCGCTTGTATTAAATATGGGATATCGGTTTTAACCAAACAATACTGTCAATTTAAATTAAATATTAAATTCAATATTTTGTATTAATAATCGTCAAAAATGCTATACTCTAGGTATAATATTATCAGTATAAAAAAAATACAAAACAAAGCCTGGAGGGGTTTATCATGGATATGCGACGTAAGTTACATCATTCTCATTTAACAACAGCTGAATTACAAAACGACAAACTAGAAAAATTATCCTCGGAACTCTATGATAAACTACGCTCTGCAACTCGAAACTATGCAGAGCATTTAGAGCTGACGGAAGAAATGTGGAATCAATATCACGTTTGGAATTCAATCAATATAGAGAAATTCAATAGTAGCAGCCCTGTTCAATTTGCTTCATCATTGGATCGTACGCTGGCTAAAAAAGACATTATCAAAGCACTCATTGCACAGAGCGGCATTAGAGCCGAGTTTCCTGTAAGAGCAGAGCAACCAGCTCACCCAGAAGAAGCGCTCTCAATGAGCAATAGAAACTACCAAGAAGCACTCAAGACATTTTTCAATTTTTGCACAAAATATCAATATGCTATGCGCATTCTTGAAATAGCGCCCGATAAGGCTTCCACACCTTTTTTAAGAGCCATTAGCGAAGCTCGCAGAGTCTATACCACAGAGATTTTTCCTACCTCGACCGTGCTACGACCAGTAAGACCAGCAAAATCAGCAAGAAGCACACCCAGCCCAACGTTTTTACAAAGGATATTTACCTCGCCCAGAATAAGCCCTATTGCAGCCGTAGAGAAAGAAACAACGTCTCGTTCAATCTCTCCTCGTCATTCAACAAAAACGCCTCCAAAAATCGTTAACATTAATTATATCTCAGAGCCGTATAAAAAAAGGAGATAGGAGAAAATGGATGATCGTCAGGGCTTCGTCATTGCGAGCCCTGCGCTTTTTGCAGGGTGCGGCAATCCAGAGTAGATCTCTCTGGATTGCCACGGCCAAACGCTTCGCTATTTTGCGATGACGAGGTTATTTTAATGAGGGAGCTCCGGGATGATCGTGCGTAATAGGTAAAATTTCATTACACTAGCCTTATTATGTCAAGACCACTACTCCTTAAAAACCATCAGCGAGAAATCCAGCTGATCACGCAACGTCTGATCATAACAGCGATTGGCATCACGTTCCTCATGACTATCCTCATCATTCAACTTGCCAATCTAGAAATTTATCATCACACTCGCTATACAACGCTCTCAACACATAATTGGTTAGAGTTAATCCCCATCGAACCAACACGCGGGCTCATCTACGACCGCCATGGCGTCTTGCTCGCCGAAAATATTCCGGTGTTTAGTGTCGATATTATCCCAAATCAAGTCGTGAATCTTCAACACACCATTCAAATACTAAATACACTCATCACACTTTCAGATGATCAATTAAATCAGTTTAGAAAACAACTCAAACAACATCGTCGATTTGATGAGATCCCACTTAAACTTGCGCTGACCGAAGAAGAAGTTGCACGTATTGCAGAAAACCAATTCCGCTTACCAGGCGTCCTCATAAAAGCACGTCTCATGCGTCACTATCCAATCGGCGCACGCTTTAGTCATGTCGTCGGCTATGTTGGCCGCATTAACATGCACGAATTACAAACAATCGATCCTGTAAATTATAGTGCAAGCCACTATATCGGCAAACTAGGTATCGAAAAATACTACGAAAATGCACTGCATGGCACAGTAGGCTATGGACAGGTTGAAAAAGATGCCAGCGGTAAATTAGTGCGCACACTACAGGCTATTAAAGCCATTCCTGGAAAAAATATTTACTTAACACTTGATAGTCAATTACAACAAATCGCAGAAGAAGCACTCGATCAATCACGTGGCGCAATCGTTGTCATCCAACCCAGAACGGGTCAAGTATTGGCAATGGTCAGTCATCCAGATTATGATCCCAATCTCTTTGTGCAAGGTATTCAACAAAACGACTATCAGCAACTCAAAACATCGCCCGATCGACCGCTCTTTAATCGCTTTTTACATGGTCTTTATCCGATTGCATCCACCATCAAACCTTATCTTGCACTAGAAGCATTGCGCTCTCATATCGTCACTCCCGAATTTTCACTCTATGATCCAGGCTGGTTTCAGCTTGCAAATTCATTGCATATCTTTCATGACTGGCGACCCTACGGACACGGCACAGTCAATCTTAATAAAGCCATTACTAGCTCGTGTGATGTTTATTTCTATACGCTTGCTTCCAAAATGGGTATTCGTCGTATCGATTCTGTCTTAACAGAATTTGGTTTTGGAGCAGCAACTGGCATTGATTTAGAGGGTGAATTAGGTGGAACCGTTGCTTCCCCGCAATGGAAATATCAGAAAAAAGGCGTACGCTGGTATCCAGGTGATACGGTCATTTCAGGCATTGGACAGGGTTCTATGCAAGCGACACCTTTACAGCTTGCTAGCGCCGTTGCAACGCTTGCTAATCGCGGCACACGCTTAACGCCCCATTTACGATTGACCGAAGAAACCAATGGCCAATCATCGCATCAAAACGAGCCTACGCCCATCACGACACAGATCACAGCAGACACTGCCGATTGGGATACGGTCATTACTGCTATGCAAAATGTGGTGAATTCCCCACAAGGCACTGGCTTTTCTTATGGCCCGCACGTCTATTCGCTTGCTATGAAAACAGGCACCGCTCAGGTGATCTCGAGTCGCAGCATAAATCTACCGGAACGTTTTCGTGATCACCATCTCGTCATTGCCTTCGCGCCCGTTGATCATCCGCAAATTGCTGTTGCAATCATCACAGAAAACAGCAATCGACCCATCATCGTTCTCCGTCAGATTTTAAACCATTACTTAGGAACGTCTTCTCATGTCTTCGCGACTGCAAAACACACTGACACATAATCCCCTGCATCAAAGTATCTGGCGCATGCTCCACCTAGATGGCATCTTACTATGCTTACTATTGCTACTAGCAGCCGTTGGACTATTTATCCTGTATAGCGCAAGCGATAAAAGTCTACACACGATTGAAATGCAGTCTGCGCATTTGTTATTTGCATTTTTTATTTTATTTTTATTTGCGCAAATTCCACCCATTACTTGGCAACGCTGGGCAACTTCTATCTATGTGGCAGGTGGATTACTTTTAATTGTTGTGCTCATCATCGGTCACGTCGGCAAAGGTGCGCAGCGATGGCTGAATCTTTTCGGCCTTCATCTACAACCTGCTGAATTAATGAAATTAGCCATCCCACTTATTCTAGCGAAATATTTTCATGCTTTACCGCTACCCATCAAAACAAGGTCAATTTTAATTGCGTTACCCATCATCTTTATTCCGGCGTTACTCACTGCAAAACAACCGGATCTAGGTACAGCCATCCTCATTGTCACAGCTGGAATCAGTGTATTATTTCTTGCAGGACTTAATTTTAAATTGTTGGGCGGCACAATTGTTGGGGTCATCGCATCCCTGCCACTCGTGTGGTATGCCTTACATGATTACCAAAGACAACGCATACTCACCTTCCTTAATCCTGAACGCGACCCGCTCGGGACGGGTTATCATATTATTCAATCAAAAATTGCGATCGGGTCGGGCGGTCTATTCGGAAAAGGCTTTTTACATGGCACGCAATCTACCCTACATTTTTTACCAGAGCATACAACAGACTTTATCTTTGCTGTCTGTGGTGAAGAATTTGGATTTGTAGGATGTTTACTATTACTCATGCTCTTCATGCTCATCGTCAGCCGTGGCTTAATGATCACACTGCAGGCACAAGATACTTTTTCTCGACTCTTTGCAGGCAGCATCACCATTATGTTTTTTATCTCACTCTTTATTAACATCAGTATGGTTACAGGCCTTTTACCTGTTGTGGGTATTCCTTTGCCACTGGTTAGCTATGGCGGATCCTCCATGGTGACGATGATGGCGAGTTTTGGTATACTGATGTCTATTCAAACACATAAAAAATTGGTAACGAACTGAAAATGCGCAATTTGCTTTTGTCATGTGTTCTCTTTTGTATCAGCGTCTACGCTCATGCTGCGTCTACACATACAGACACAGTGTTTACAAAACGCCATGATGTGCGTATTTTTATTAATCGCATGGTTTCAGCGCATCACTTTAATCGCAAACAATTGACACAACTATTTGCACAAATTAAAGTCAAGCCTCAAGTACTACGAGCATTGAATAAGCCAGCAGAAAAAACAACCTGGCGCACTTATCAAACACTTTTTATTAATACACAGCGCATTGAAAACGGTCTACAATTTTGGGATAAACATGCAGCAATCTTAAAAAAAGCAGAACAACAATATGGTGTACCAGCTAGTATTATCGTAGCCACCTTAGGCGTTGAAACAAAATATGGCGAAAACATGGGTCGTTACCGCGTCATTGATTCGCTCTCTAGCCTTGCATTTAGCAAATCCTCTCGCGCACATTTTTTTCGTAATGAGCTCGAACAATTTTTACTGCTAACACGCGAAGAAAAGCTTAATCCTTTAACAGTCATGGGCTCTTACGCAGGCGCTATGGGTCAACCGCAATTTATGCCAAGCAGCTATAGACGATATGCGATTCATTTTTCAAAAAGTCGACGTATCGATTTAATGCACAATACTACCAATGTCATCGGCAGTATCGCTAACTACTACCACCGATGCGGCTGGAAATTAAATGAACCTGTCGCCTTGCCCAGTCGATCAGCGACACTAGTCACTTCGAAGACCGCACTCAAAACAAAACTCATCGCACTACCGATCGATCACAATCACACCATGGAATATTGGGTTGGTTTTCATAACTTTGACGTCATTAAGCGATATAATGCGAGTAATTTATATGCAATGGCAGTTTTTCAGCTCAGTCATTCTATTGAAGCATTGAGGGAATAAGGATGTTTCCAGTCAAAATGATCGCTGCAGCGTGTCATCCCGCGCAGCTTTTAGCGCGGGATGACAGCAGGCAACGGTGCTTTACGGTTCTCTGCTTGCTAATTGGCATACTCCTACTCTCAAGCTGTTCCTCTGTACACAGAAAAGACGGTCCACCTAATTTTTATGTCGATGCCAATCGCATTCACAATGCCGTTCCAAAAATTGAGCCACTCAGCAAATACGGCAATATGTCCTCCTATCGTGTCTTTGGAAAACGCTACTACACGTTAAAGAAAAGTATTCACTACAATCAAGTCGGTGTCGCTTCTTGGTATGGCATGCAATTTCATAATCACAGCACCTCTAGCGGTGAACCCTACAATGTGCTTGCCATGACTGCCGCACATAAAACATTACCACTTCCCACTTATGTCGAAGTCACCAACTTAGCCAACCAACGAAAAATTATTGTTAAAGTCAATGATCGCGGACCTTTTGAATCCAATCGATTAATCGACCTTTCCTATGTCGCTGCAAAAAAATTAAATATGTTAGGACATGGCACAGCGCTGGTACGTGTTAAGGCCATTAATCTAATGGCAGACAACACAAAGCATCCAGTATTACGCAACCACCACAGACCCATGTGGCAATCTCATGATTTTGAAAACTCACAACGCTTTGCTCATGCAGCATCCGCACGCTCTACAAAAAACATCAGGTTCGCGATGACAGAGCGACATCGCGCTACACGAAAAAATATCACTAAAGCCAATCAAATTCAAATGCGTTTAAAGCACTGAGGACTACAATGAATCATATGGACCTTTCTATTTTACTGATTATCATTTCATTAATCGCGATCGTTTTTATTATCATTGCTGCGCTATTAATCAGACATCTACAACAGGCTATCTCGCTTAAACTCAACGATTACCATTTAAGCCAAGAAAAATCTTTTTATGAACATCGTGCACGTTTTGATGAAAGACAACTGGAAACGCTGAAAATTTTACAAGATACCTTACAAAAAGGCGTGCAAGAAAATCGTCAACAATTACAAACTGCGCTTGCCGATCATGCAGAAACGCTCGGAAAAAAAGTAAAAGAGCTGACAGAAACAACAGAAAATAAATTAAAAGAAATTAATCACCTTGTCGAAAAGCGCTTGGCAGAAGGTTTCGTCAAAACCAATGAGACATTTAACGATGTGATTAAACGACTTGCTTTGATCGATGCTGCGCAAAAGAAAATAACAGAACTTTCAACAAATGTCGTCACGCTACAAGAAATTCTAAACGACAAACGTACCCGCGGTGCATTCGGTGAAGTGCAATTATCAGCCTTAATTCGCAATATGATTCCCGAACAACACTTTAGTTTTCAACATCTGCTGAGCAATCATAAACGCCCAGATTGCATGCTATTTTTACCGGAACCAACCGGCAATATTGCCGTCGATGCCAAATTTCCACTAGAAAATTTCAGTTTATTTATGGATAACAGCTTATCGGAATCAGACAGGCAGCGCGCACTTCGACAATTTAAAATCGATATTCGCAAACATATTCAAGATATTGCTGACAAATATATCATTCCAGGCGAAACAGCTGATGGTGCTGTTATGTTTATTCCTGCAGAAGCCATTTTTGCCGAAATACACGCACATCACACGGATCTTGTGGAATTTGCACAAAAAGCAAAGGTATGGCTAGTATCGCCCACCACAATGATGGCTGTCTTAACGACTGCCCGCGCTGTGCTAAAAGATGCCGCCACCCGCAAACAAGTGCATGAAATCCAAATGCACTTAAGATTGCTTGCAGATGATTTTGAACGCTTCCAAATACGTATGGATAATCTCGCCAAACGCATTGCTCAAACACACACAGATATCGACCAAATCCACATTTCTTCTAAGAAAATCAGTCAAAGATTTATTCAAATTGAAAAAGCCGAATTCGACATCACCCCTACTGCCACGCCAGAACCCTCCCTCACACAAACAATCACCTAACCCCTTTGTATATACCTGACCAATGTTTGTATAATCCTAAATTCGGCAGTTCAAACCGTTCTGTTTATGCTGAAGCGCTCATCTCTTTAAAAAAATCTTTCCAAGGCAATATCTCAATATGATCTATAACTTTTGGATGCTCGCCCATGTACAAAACAACGGAACGTACTGCCTTACCCAAATATTGTCTAAAATTTTTTAAGCCACGCAAATCTCGTTCAGCAATATTTTTTGAGGCTTTTACTTCGATTGCGGTAATTTCATTTTTTCTTTCCATAATAAAATCTACTTCGACCCCATGCTCAGTTCGATAAGAAGAAAGACGAATATTTTCATTGTGTGAAATTGCAAATTCTGATAATTGATTAAAAATAAAATGCTCAAAAAGCATACCAATACGATCAGATGAAACTGTAAAATTTTTCATAAGTCCATTTAATACACCCACATCAAATAAGAAAAAACGTGGGTGCTGAATTAAACGTTTGCGTTGACTTTTTGAAAAAGGTTCGCAACGCTTAATAATTAATGTGTCTTCTAAAATTTCAAAATATCGAACAGCGCTTTGTCGTGGAATCATGGCTTCAGAAGAAAATTTAGAAAAATCTAAAAAATGTGTTGTTTCAGCCGCTATCACATAGATAAATCGAGAGAATCCTTCAATATTTTTAGTTAATGCCTCTGATTGTATTTCTTCCTTCAAATAAATTGCTGCGTATGATTCTAATGTCAATCTTTTATTTTCTTCGCTCACTTCTGTCAAAATACCAGGCAATGTTCCGAATGCTAATGCTGATTTAATATCAAGTTTAAAATTTAATTCTTCACATGTTAAAGGGCCTAAATGAAAAGCATGTATTCTGCCTGGTAAAAGATTAGCTTTGCCTTTTTTTAACTTTCTTGCAGAAGAACCTGTTAATAAAAAACGAAACTGGTGTGGGTAATCATCCATCAACACTTGCACGGTATTTAACAATGAAGGAAGACGTTGAACTTCATCAATCAATATAGTGCCCTGCTTTAATTTAATAAGACGCTCTTCTAATTCAGCTGCATTGCTTGCAAATGCAAGATAAGTTGATTCGCGAGCCAAATTAATACTGATCGTAGGATTAAAATTGGCCATTAAAGTAGATTTCCCGGTTTGCCGAGGCCCTAGTAATAATATACTTTTTTTACTGCGCATCAGAATTTGCGAGATTTTACGCGGAATATAATGTTGTGATTTCATAAGGTTAGCCAACTATATAATATAGTGGTTATTTTACGCGGTATTTTAACCTATAGCAAGTCGAATCTTGATAATGACCTATAAAAAATATGGGAAGATCTTTACAGAGATATTTTATAGTAATCTGGAATTAGATGGATCCCTCGTCGCAAAAAGCGCGACTCGGGATGACAACCTGGGGAGTTACAAAATTTCGAATAAATCCCTTTCTGTGAACAGCTGACGGTCCAAACTGTCGTAGCATGGCAATATGTAAAGCAGTGCCATATCCCTTATGTTTCGCAAAACAATATTGTGGAAATTGTTTATCAAGCACGCACATCTCGCGATCACGCAAAACCTTGGCAACAATTGAGGCTGCGCTGATTGCAGGTATCAGTGCATCACCTCTTATGATTGTTTCAACAGGAAAGGGAAGATTAGGTGCCTGATTACCATCAACTAGAACGCCATCCAGAGCAACTTCTAATTTCATCACAGCACGTTGCATAGCCAGTAAACTTGCCTGCAAAATATTATGCTGCTCAATTTCATCAACCGTTGCAAAAGCGCATGACCATGCTAAGGCATCACGACAAATAATATCAAATAACTGATCGCGAGTATTTGCAGATAATTTTTTTGAATCTTTTAAACCTGCAATCGGTTTTTCTGGATGCAGTACCACAGCAGCAGCATAGACAGGTCCTGCAAGCGGACCACGCCCTGCCTCATCAACGCCTGCGAAAAGATTTTTCTTATCAAACATAAACTATCCGTAGCAACTATCTTTATCTCTCAGCTTAGCTCAACCACAACTTCTCGCTCTTCCAAAATACGACGTATCACAAAACGAGGACGTTTACGTACTTCTTGATAAATACGGCCGATATACTCACCCACAATACCCAGTCCAAATAAGACGATTCCAATCAAGAAAAATAAAATAGCAAATAAGGTAAAGACACCTTCCACTTCAGGTCCCACAATGAAGCGTCTTAACAATAAATAAATGACAAATACAAAACTGAAAAGTGAAATCATCACCCCTATTATCGTAAATATTTGCAACGGAAAAACAGAAAAATTTGTAATCACATCAAAATTATATCGAATCAATTTATAAAAATTATAACTAGATTCTCCAGCATGACGTTCATCATGAGAAACGCCGACTTCCGTGGGGTTCGCTGCATAAGTGAGGGCTAATGCCGGAATAAAAGTCGTGCTTTCTTCCGTTGATGTCATTAAATCAACAATACGTCGATGATAGGCTCTGAGCATACAGCCTTCATCCTCCATTTTTAATTTGGGCATCATCCATTCGCGCAGCTTGTTATGCCATTTTGACACCTTCAAACGCCACCATGAATCCTGACGATTCTGACGA
>MGYE01000002.1:3912-11044 GCA_001801625.1 Gammaproteobacteria bacterium RIFCSPHIGHO2_12_FULL_42_10 | reverse complement strand
CCCCGCCATGATCGCCATGTGTTGGCCAAAATTACCGTTAAATTCGATCACTCGAATTTGCTGAGGACGACGCAGATACAATTGTTGTAATATTTCAGAGGTACGATCCGTGCTACCATCGTTTGTTAAAATAATTTCATATGGTTTATTTAAGGCATCCAATGCGTTCGTTAAACGCTGATACAATTCTTCTAAACTTTCCTGTTCATTATGAACAGGGATGACGACGCTAATATAAGGATGATAGGCTGTGTTATGCATATAATAGGGACCATAAAAATCATAATAGATGAAGCATATTACCCAACAACAAGGACACTAATCAATGAACATCGACAAGATTCGTGCAATATTTGCGCGCTTTAAAAAAGAGAATCCTAGTCCTGCGATTGAATTAACCTATCGTAATCCGTTTGAGCTGTTAGTGGCCGTTATTCTGTCCGCGCGTGCCACAGATAAATCCGTTAATAAAGCAACCCCTGCTTTATTTCAAGTTGCCAATACGCCAGAAGCAATACTTGCGATAGGTGAAGCAGCATTACGCACCTACATCAAAACAATTGGACTCTATCAAAACAAAGCCAAAAATATCATCGCAACCTGTCGATTATTAATCGAACAGCATCATTCAACAGTACCGCACACGAGAGAAGCATTAGAGGCGCTACCAGGTGTGGGCCGCAAAACCGCCAATGTGATTCTCAATACCTATTTTGGGGAGTCTGTTATTGCTGTGGATACGCATATCTTTCGTATTTCGCAACGCATTGGTCTTGCTAAGGGCAAAACACCACGCGCGATTGAAAATCAGTTAACCAAGATTATCCCAAACGCATACAAAAAAGAGGCGCATCACTGGCTGGTACTGCATGGCCGCTATGTTTGCAAAGCCGCAAAACCACTCTGCCCTACCTGTCTCATTAATGATTTATGCGAATATCCAAGGAAAACACTCTAAACACCCCCTACGCTCTTCGTGAGCGGATACTGTTACATAGGTTGGACTTAAAATTTTTCACAGTAAAATTTTGCAATGAAATTCGTGGGGATACATCAGGTTGCGAGGAGCGCTTTTGAAGACGTTGTAATCCAGAAAGCTGACAAATTCAATAAAATTTTTTTCTAGATTGCCGCGCCCCGCAAAAAGCGCAGGACTTCGCAATGACGTTAGAAATAATAATCAAACGATGCAGTCACCGCATTATTGCCTTTGCCAGTTGCCGTGCAAGTTGCAGCGGTACAACTACCCGGTGTGCTAGCAGCACCTGTTGGTCCATTTGCTGAACTACTAGCGGCATAAGTTTGATCATGTCTAAATTCAATGCCCTGCAATGTATTACGCAACAAGGATGTTTGCATCACCAATGAAATGCGATTCATAGGCAACCCAACCGCTAAGGCCTCCGTTGTCTTCTGATATCCCACAGCAAACGTGCTTGGCTTATTATCAAAAATAGTAAAGGTATAAGCAGCTTCTGCATCCAATGCCCAGGGTTTTGCGCCGTGTCCATTAAAAGACATATCGTTAACATTAAATGCAGTAGCCGCTCCAACAAATTCACCAACCAAACTGACATGATCTAACAAAGTGAACACACCGCGCACGTTATAACCTGGCACATTATGTGAAATTTGCTCGAAAGCATTAAAACCAGTATTCAATTGCATGCCGCCAGAATCTGCAATATTACCAATCATGCCACCACCCAAATTCCCATTCACCACACCATATCTATACTGATAGCCCGCATTGAAGCCACCGTTATTGATTTTACTCACAGAAGCAACGTGCGCATCCCCACTGAAAGTGTAAAGCGAACCATAAAAAGCATTATCTTGCTGCTGCTTCCATCCCAACAAAAGCGCTCGAGCCTTAGTGCGCGTCAACACAGTCGTAAATGGCGTGCTGGTCATGATAGATGAATATTGACCAAACGGAACATAAAACTGTCCGATACTACCGTAGTAGGGCGATTGTGCAAAATTGCCAACCGTTACAAAAACTTTATTAATAAAAACGTTCGAATTAGAATCCGTGTAATTGCTAGTCGCAGCATAAACACCGTTATTGATAGGAGATTGATTATTGTAGCTCAATTCAAAAAATCCCATCGTCCAATCACTAGGGCCGATAAAAAAGCCATCTAATGAAAGGTTCGTGACATCAATATTGGTCGTACTGGGAGAGCCGCCATTATTGATATAATTTGCCTCGCCTTCAGCGACACCGCTTAATAAAAGATGAGAATGATAGGGTTCTTTAAAAATTTCACCGCCCATCGCAACCAACTGCTGATGGATTGATTTACGAATACCCAATAATTGGGTATCTAAATTCACACTGGGGCTGTTAATAATTAAATTAGAGCCTGAAAATTGCAATGGCACGCCAATATAGGGACCCGTCGAAACGAAGGCCTGCCCTGGTACATCCATATCAAACGGCAAATATTGTGTCTCTTCTGTGGCAAATTGTGATATTTTTTTATTTGAGGCCGCAGCATTTGCCGTAGTAGAGGTAGATAAAGCTGTCGAAGATGTGTTACTTTTTGCACTAGCAAATACAGCGTCACTCTGTGTACCTAAGAGCCCAACGACACTGGCAATCAAACAAAGTGATTTGAATCGAGTCAACATTACGATTCTCCGAACTAATTGAAGATGGGTGGTAAAATGAGGCACCAAATTAACAAAAATGAAATTGCAATGCAAGCAGGACAGCAGCGAGACGTAAGAAGCCTATGTGGGAGAACAGCAATTCAAATGGCCATTGTATTTATTTTGGGCATTTCACTCTCTCTTGCTTTTGCACCCTACTCTATTTGTCCCTTAGCCATACTCGCACCTGCAGGGCTGCTTGCCTTTATGCAGAATACCACCCCCAAAAGAGCGGGACAATTCGGCTTTACATTTGGAATGGGGTTCTTTAGTGTCGGAACTTACTGGTTATTCATCAGTATACATCATTTTGGTGAAGTACCCGTTTCGTTGGCAGGCCTCATTGTCTTTTTGTTTGTTGCCATCTTGGCATGCTTCCCGGCGCTCAGTTGCTATCTCACGAATCGCTACTATCCCAATACAAGCCCAACTAAATTAATCTTAGCTTTCCCTGCCATTTGGGTCATTATCGAATGGGCAAGAAGCTGGGTAGGCGACGGCTTTCCTTGGTTGCTGTTAGGCTATAGCCAAACACACACCCCTCTCCAAGGTTTTGCACCCTTGCTGAGTGTTTACGGTGTCTCGCTTGCAACACTCATGACAAGCGGTCTCGTTCTAAATGCCTGGATCAATACACAACAAAAAAACTATCGAGCACTGTATCTCAGTCTATTTGGAATCACAGCACTCTGGATAAGTGGTGCTTTGCTTTCGCTCATTACCTGGACACATCCACATGGTAAACCACTGACTGTCAGCTTGGTGCAAGGCAATATTTCACAATCGCTCAAATGGTCACCCGAACATCTTAACTTATCCATCGAAAGGTACACTGAACTGACTCGTCCATTTTGGAGCAACAGTAATCTCATTGTGTGGCCAGAAGCTGCCATCCCTTTTTCACTTCAAGATGCAGCGCCCTTCATCGATACCATGGATCAAGCAGCACTTACAAATCACACACATCTTGCACTAGGCATTCCTGTTGAAAACTCAGATAAAACGGGTTATTACAATGCTATCGTCACATTAGGTCACACTAAATCAATTTATCTAAAGCGCCGTTTAGTCCCATTTGGCGAATACATCCCTCTCGCGTCCCTTTTTGCGCATGTTTTAGATTTCATGCATATTCCCTTACCCAACATGCAAAATGGTAATCCTATACAAAAACCGCTCATGATCGACAATATAAAAATTAACGCATCGATCTGCTTTGAAATTGCCTTCCCAGAATTAATTCGTACGCGCGCTAAAGACATCAGCTTCTTACTCTCGCTCACTAACGATGCGTGGTTTGGTCAGTCCAGTGCACAAGCATTACATCTACAGATGGCCGAAATGCGTGCGATAGAATTAGGTCGACCGCTCTTATTTACAAGTAACAATGGACTGACTGCGATCATTGGGCCACAAGGTAATATCACAAACAGTATACCGCCCGATATCGCTGCCGTATTACACGGTACCGTTCAACCCATGTTTGGGCAGACGCCATGGGCAGCATTCGGTATGGACCCCTTACTGATTCTCTTATTCTGTTTCTTACTGATAGCAAAAAACACTTGTCTCGAGATATTGAAAACCGAGATTAACGGGAGTTGCGATGGAAAAAATATATCACCCTCAAACGCTTGAAAAAAATGTTCAAGCATTGTGGGAAACAAAAAAATGCTTCCAAGCCACGGAAGACATTCATAAAGAAAAATTTTATTGCTTATCGATGCTACCCTATCCCAGCGGTCGCATACATATGGGGCATGTTCGCAACTACACGATTGGCGATGTCTTAGCGCGCTACCAAAGAATGTTAGGTAAAAATGTATTACAACCTATGGGTTGGGATGCCTTTGGTTTGCCAGCCGAAAACGCTGCCATCTTACACAACATTCCACCTGCAAAATGGACCCATCAAAATGTAGAAGAAATGCGAAAGCAAATGACTATTATGGGATTTGGTTACGATTGGAGTCGCACATTTGCGACCTGCCATCCTGACTATTATCGATGGGAACAATGGTTTTTTTTGAGACTATTTAAAAAAGGATTGGTTTATAAAAAACAAGCGCTCGTCAATTGGGATCCTGTTGATCAAACCATTCTTGCAAATGAACAAGTCATCGATGGGCGCGGTTGGCGCTCAGGTGCGCTGGTTGAACGCAAAGAAATCTCTCAATGGTTTTTAAAAATTACGGCCTATGCTGAAGCACTATTGAGTGATCTCGACAAGCTTGATGGTTGGCCGGTGCAAGTTAAAACGATGCAACGTAATTGGATTGGTCGAAGCACTGGTGTTGAAATTCGGTTTGAGATTGAACATCATGCCCCACTCCATATTTATACGACACGTCCTGATACGTTATTTGGCGTCACCTATCTTGCGCTCGCGCCCGATCATCCACTCGTGTTGCAATATGCAAAAGAAAATCCCGCGCTACAACAATTCGTAGAAACCTGCCGCCATCTCAAAGTATCAGAAGCAACGCTCGCAACCGTCGAAAAACAAGGTATGGTGTTACCATTGACTGCCAAACACCCTATCACACAACAAATCTTGCCTGTCTGGACTGCAAACTTCGTTGTCATGGATTATGGTGCAGGCGCTGTCATGGCAGTCCCTGCACACGATGAACGTGATTTTGAATTTGCAATGCGTTATCACTTGCCACTACAAACAGTGATACGTCCGATTGATACCGAACCATCGTCTAATGAGACAACACCTACCTGCATGGCAGGGGAAGGTATTTTAATTAACTCTGGCGAATTTACAGGACTTCACTCAAAAGCAGCGCGCGACGTCATAATAGATTACCTGGAGTCACATCAACTCGGTCAACGCACCGTTCACTATCGGTTACGAGACTGGAGTATTTCCAGACAGCGTTATTGGGGCGCCCCCATTCCGATTATCTATTGCAAACAATGCGGCATGGTCCCCGTACCAGAAAAAGAGTTGCCAGTCATCCTGCCAGAGGAGGTGCAATTTACAGGTGTTACCTCACCACTTAAAGCAATACCTTCCTTTTTAAATACAACTTGTCCTACTTGCGGGGAAGCAGCAGAACGCGAAACAGATACCTTCGATACCTTTATTGAATCTTCTTGGTACTATGCTCGCTATACTGCAAAAAAACAAAATACCGCAATGCTCGATGGTCGCGCTAATTATTGGCTACCAGTCGATCAATATATCGGCGGAGTAGAGCACGCTATTTTGCATTTACTCTATGCCAGATTTTTTCATAAATTGATGCGCGACGAAGGATTAGTCAACAGCGATGAGCCATTCACACGATTACTCACACAGGGTATGGTGTTGTCTCAGGGCAACAAAATGTCAAAATCAAAGGGTAACGTTGTTGACCCACAAAACCTGATTGGTGGTTACGGTGCTGATGCAGTACGATTATTCATGATGTTTGCAGCACCGCCCGAACAAAATCTAGAATGGAGTGATAGCGGTATTCAAGGTGCATTCCGATTCTTAAAACGCCTATGGGCATTTTCTTATGAACAACGATTAATCATTCAACAATGCAATCAATCGGCGACGACGCATCTATTCGGCACGACTGAGCTCAATGTTCTCGATCCCGACACAGCATCCATTTTTAGAGAAATGAATACCATTCTTGAGCAAGCAAAACGAGATTATGAACAGCTGCAATATAATACTGTTGTTTCAAGTTGTATGAAAATCTTTAATTTACTGACGAAGCATGCACTCGATCCGGAAATCATTCATTGGGGAGTGAGTGTTTTGCTGCGCCTCCTTGCGCCCATTACACCGCATATCACACATCAGTTATGGCAAGATTTACATTATGATGGCCTCTTGCTAGATGCACCATGGCCAAAAACAAATCAGAACGCAATGAGAACCGATACCATCACGCTCATGATCCAAGTCAATGGTAAATTGCGTGGCTCTATTCAGGTGAGCAGTGCTGCCGATCACAAAACCATTGAAGAGGCCGCAAAAAATGATACTAATGTAGCGCGCTTTATAGCTGGTAAAACGATCAAGAAAATAATTGTTGTGCCTGGAAAACTAGTGAATATTGTGGCGAGTGAATGACCATGAAAGGAAACCATTTAGTTTCAACATTACGTATCCTTGGTTGCTTACTAGCTCTCTCGCTCAGTGCTTGCGGCATTCATCCGCGAGGCGAAACAAACCTCGCGCCCCCTTTACACCATCTCTACATACAAACAACAGATCCATACGGCTATTTAGCAAAATCACTAGAACAGTATTTCAGTCTCTCTAAAGTGAAAATTGTCTCATCAAGTAACGAAGCAACCGCTATCTTAAATATTTTACATGACACGAAGTCACAAGTATTGTTAGGTGTCAGTAGCACACAACAAACACGTCAGTATAATTTAATTACCACCATTGAGTTTTCTGTCACCGATCCGAAAGGACGCATCCTACTGCCTCCTTATACGCTTAGCGACGCGCGAACAA
>MGYE01000002.1:0-3894 GCA_001801625.1 Gammaproteobacteria bacterium RIFCSPHIGHO2_12_FULL_42_10 | reverse complement strand
AAATTCTAGGTGCCAGCAATGAAACAACCTTATTTTATAAATTAATGCAACGTACGCTTGCTTATGCCATTATCAATCATCTTGCCTCTCAAGATGCCACACGAGCAATCACTCATGCATATCATACTCCCTAAGCTTGAGTCTCACCTCAAACAATCACTGGCTTCTATCTACGTTACCTATGGCTCTGAATTATTCTTAAAACAAACTGTCGCAACACTCATCAAAAATGCAGCTAACAATGCGGGCTATCTCGAACATATTCGCTTGCCCACACAAAAAGGATTAGAAGCGGAAACACTCTATATGCATTTACATGCAAGCTCTATGCTTGCAGAAAAAAGCTGCATCACGCTAGAATTAAGCGATACAACCATCCCGAAACCAATCCATGAAATCTTACAAGCTTATGCTAACAATCCCGTCGCCCATCATCTCTTACTCATTCACTTAGGCGCGATAGATAGTCGCGCAACCAAAAGTGCCTGGTTCACAGCTTTAGAAAAAAAGAGCATCATGATCCGACTATTGCCACTATCACGCGATCAATTGCAACAATGGATCATACAGCGCGGAAAACGATATCAACTCACGATTACAAGAGAAGCAGCGCAATTATTGACAGATTATTCAGAAGGACATTTAGCAGCCGCCGCCACTGTCATTGAAAAAATGGTCATTTTATACCCCAAAAGCAACATTGATATCAATCAAATCGAGGGTGCTCTAGCGAAAGATTGTCGTTTTACTATTTTTCAATTAGCAGATCAACTCATGCTGGGTCATATTCCACGCGCTTTGCAAATATTAGATTCTTTAAAACAAGCAGACGAAGAACCCGCGTTGATTTTATGGAGCATTATACGTGCATTACGTCTTGCCTTAAAAAATAGACCGCATGATCATCGCATGCAGCATCTGGCAAGAGCAGCAGAAATTGACCAAATTATCAAGGGCGCAGCGCCAGGCAAGCCATTTGAAGCATTGCAGTTATTCTGTTTGCGATTTATGTAATGAAATTAATAAAATACAGATATAATAGAACGATAACAACACATGAGTAGTCTAAAATATGTCAACTCTTAACCCGCCTATCGGTATCTTAGGCGGCACCTTTGATCCTATTCATATAGGCCATCTTAGATTAGCCTTAGAGGCCTACGATGCATTAAGACTCGCTAAAGTGCATCTCGTGCCCTGCTTTACACCTGTACATCGCAGCATGCCTATCGCCTCACCAAATGATCGTTTAGCAATGCTTCTGGCGGCAACAAAAGAGGAACCCGCCTTATTTGCGGATCCCTGTGAAATATTGCGAAGAACACCCAGCTACATGATTGATACTTTAGAAACACTACGACTCAACCTACCCAATACGCCATTCTGTTTGATCATCGGTCTCGATGCGTTTTTAGAATTCCACACATGGCGACGCTATCATGACATTGCAAAAATAGCACATATCATTGTTGCGCATCGCCCTAACGTCACACTACCAACGCATGGTATCAGCACCCATCTCTTTCAAACACACCAACAAACAAATGCAAGCTCTCTCCATCAATCGCTTGGCGGCAGCCTCTTTATGCTACAGATCGCAGCGCTAGATATTTCAGCCTCCACCATTCGCAAACAGATCACTCTGCAACAGCATGTAAGATATTTAATACCTGAAACGGTATATCAATATATTGAAAAACATAAGCTATATAGAACCCAACAAGACCTCCCTCTGTAAGCGCTCCACCCCCACACCACCCTTGCCCCATAGTCAATTCGCTCTAACATAAGCTTTCCCATCTATTGCTATAACATCTTGAATTTTAATTTGAACGCATTTCATCCACTCTACAAAACATTCTTTAAATTTAACCACAATAACCATACGAGACTTTGTATCTTAATTTAAGAAAAAATTGGTCCAAAAAATTCCCCCGCCTCAGTATACTGCCTGAATCCAGATCATAAAGCCGAAAGAGCAATCTTGCGATGGTCGATTTGCCTGCCCCGGATGATCCAACAATTGCAGTAGTGGTTCCAGGTTCAACTACAAAGCTAATCGCTATAGTCGGACCACTACAGCTTTTGCATTTACCAGAAAAGCCTGGTTGCGCTCACTTGGAGTTCGTTATTTACTAACGCATATTTCATACTATATTTCCATTTTATGGCATCTTCGTAAGAATTTTTTCTATTTCAGTCCACGGTAATCTGCTTCCTGTCGTTTCCATTCTTTGAAAAGCTATTCTCGCAACATCTTTAGTAAGTTTGTTGCTGCTTATCATTTCATTTACAAGCCAGATGGTGCCATGTACTTCAATACCATATAAAACAAGATGTCAGGCACAGAAAATTGATAAGGCAAGCTAAACATGATACTTGTTAATTCACCATGCTCAATGTCAATTAGAACACTCGCATCACTAATGATGAGCAACATCTTGGCACTCCATTGCGCGCAGGTTTCTAAATGATTCGAGTGGCATGTTCATTAGTTCTGCGGCTTTGGATTCACCAATATACTCCTCAGCAAGGGCATGAAAAACCATTTGCTCAAAAATATGGGTTTTTTCTTTTGGATATTGTGGGCCGGGTTCACTTTGGGCCCAACCTTTTTCATTAAATTCTTTCCTTAATTGAAAGTACAAAGCATTAGAAATAATCTCTGCGTCCTCTATTCGATGTAAAATTGATAACATACTGATGCCAAACTCTTGCTTAAGTAAACTAAGTTCTCGTGGTTCAATATAATTACGATGTTGTCCTAAAATAGAAATTAAAGCTTCTTTTGGCAAAAGGAATGCGCCTGCAAATCGATTGCAGCATTTTTCTTCATCTAAATCAGGATGCATAAACCCATATAGAACAAGATGTGCGAGCTCGTGTGTTAAAGTAAATCGCTGACGGTCTCCTGGCCATCGATTACCAATAACAATAATAGGCATATTATTTATGCTGGCAGATAAACCATCAAATCCAGGATATTCTTGATTATCTATTTCAAAAACCTTAATCCCGTGCTCCTCAAATATATCAATTAAATCGAGGAGAGGATCTAATCCAAGATTCCACTGTTTGCGAACTTGATTTGCGATATTATCAATATCGTTATAACTTTTTATCTTTTTTTCACCTACTGCAAATTTTTGTATAGGAGAGGAAGGAAATAAATTTTCAAGTTCAACTCGACGCTCTATCTGATCAAGCATCCTTGCCTTAATTTCTTCCAATTGCTTTTCTGGCATATCTGCATGTTTACGGTATTGGAGATTTTCCAAAGTGAATCGCTCAGGTCTAAAAAAATACTCAACTTTAACTTTTAATGCTTTAGCAAGTTTGAGAAGAATATCTGATGAAGGTACAACCAGGTTATCTTCATATTTTTTGATAGCAGCATGACTCAATGCGACAAGATCGGCTAAATTTCGTAAAGAAAAGCCTTGAGCTTTTCGAGCACGTTGAATCCGATTACCTAACATAGTCTTAACCTCTTTTTGGTTTACATTTTTAATTATATACCATGCTTTTGTAAACTACAAATATTTTGAAAAGCAATAGAATTCCACGTACAGCTTCACCAAAAGACCAGGTTATTAAGTGAGATTAACCTAAAAATTGTTTAATACAGGCCTCCGTGAAGCCACGATAACTTAAAAATTGCCATTGTTTTTGACGTTCATGCGGCAACACCGCTTGCTTTTTGCCATATTTTTTATGCCAAACACGTGAGAGTTCAGCAAGCCAATCTACTTCACACGCTAATTGGCAGAGCGCTTCGGAAGACACCGCTTCAGAAACGCCCGCTTGCTTTAAGAACTGACGAATCACACGCGGCCCATAACCCAGACTGACCTTTGACCGACACAGCATTTCTGCAAAACGCATATCACTTTG
>MGYE01000001.1:1432-12524 GCA_001801625.1 Gammaproteobacteria bacterium RIFCSPHIGHO2_12_FULL_42_10 | reverse complement strand
GTTCGCACAGCCTTACAGCAAGCGGCGTCAGTTGCAGGCATCATGGTTACCACAGAATGCATGATCACCGATCTTCCAAAAGAAGATGCTCCAATGGGTGGCGGTCATGGTGGCGACATGGGCGGCATGGGTGGAATGGGCGGCATGATGTAACACATTGTTTGAACTAAAAAACCCCGCATGGTTGCGACGAACATGCGGGGTTTTTATTTGGTAAAAATATGCCAATAATTAATGATCGCATCCCGTCAATTAATGATCGCATCCCGTCAATTATTCAATCCTTCGAGAAGCAGGACTATGCGAAAGTCATTCGGCAATTGCATGAGTTGGGCCACGCTGTGCATGCGCATTACCATATCAAAAACAGTCATGGTCATGAAAAAACTTGTAAAGAATGTCTCGATACAACCATTACACAACGCACAGTTGAGATATCTGACGACGGTCTCCTCGCCTTTTGTGTGTTTGAGGAAGCTTGGATCGATGATTATCTGAGAAGTCCCATCCAGATTGATGAAGTCTATACCTATCGACGCCATCTCAGTGCTAAATTTCATTTCAATCGAGCCGCGCGTCATAATATCAATTTAGGCATGCGAGCACTCGCTCTTTCAATTAAACAACGAAAGCCGCTATCCGACGTTAACAATGATGAAATCTCTAGGCTCGACAACCAAGCTAGTCTTGCGATCAAAAACTACCAACCCAGAAAAGAACGCATCCTCACAATCATCGGCAAAGTTTTTGCATTCATTACGAGTCTCATTTTAAGCACGACCGTTGCAGGCGCCACAGCAGCACTCCTTTCTTTTACCCCGTTTGCCTTTACAGGCATTACAACAGCACTTGTTTTTCTTGTGACAACCATCATCTACTGGTACGGCACAAAAAATCTCTTTCCACGCATCCTGCGTGATCTCTGTGGAAAAGATAAATGGCTAGAAGGTTGGCTCTATTATCGTGATGATGAAACGGGCAAAAAAGAAAAATTATCGCGCAACCGTAAAATTGCACTCGCCCTTTCAATGGGTCTTGCAACCATCTTAAGTCTAACAACAGGCATTATGGCCTACAGCTTCATTGCTAATATGGGGCAGATTGCGCTATTTTCATTTTTAGCAGCAGGTACCGTCGGCGCCTCTCTGTTGCCACCCGTTGGTATTGCAATTGCTATTGTTTTTAGTATCAGTGCTTTTGCCTACCTGGTGCCACCACTGCTCAATATGATTCGCTCAAAAAATATATATAAACTACTCGCGCGACCCTTCAGAGATGCCGCATTTATTTTTGACGCTGATAATGTTGCCAATCAACATCGAACGTCCTTACAATTGCGCGTTCAGAAGGGCCTCGCCTATTGCTTCTTAGGCGTTTTATCGATCATTACTATCTTAGGATTTGTCGCACTACGCATTCAATATGCGCAATCACTTGCGATCTGGATGAATACAGCGCTTGCAATCAGCGCAGCCACTGCCATTGCCATTGCAGACACCATTTTTGCAATCACAACATTCATCGGACAACTACCCTATCTCCTAACCACACTCACGCGCATCATGTTACTCATGGTCTCTGGCTTAAAAAGGTTGCATGGAGAGCAGAATTTCGCTATCCAATCGTCTCGCATCGCTTCGCATCCCACGCCTGCACCGAGACCTGTGGCAATTCTTTTTTCGCCTAATCAAGCTATTTTAAACAGCGCAGCTAGCGAACGCGCCATGAAAGTCTATGACCATGCAGATCACTTACCACACGAAACGTCACATAAAGCACCAGATAAAGCACCACGTAAAGCACATCGAGAACGCCATTATCATTCGTTTTTATTTCAGCCTGCAGTAAATACCGTAGAAAAGTGTTCCCTTAAGGGGGCACTTCGTTCGGGGTAATGTGCAATCTGAGCATCACGCCAATCCAAACACCCCACCCACACTGTTCATCAGTAAAAATACAACGGGCATCATCATGCTATTTAATACCCCTGTTACCATGAGCAAAATCAAAATAAAAAATCCATAAGGCTCAAGCTGATCAAAATAATAAGCAGCGCGCCTCGGTAAAAACGGCATAATCATTTTACTACCATCGAGTGGTGGCAATGGAATGAAATTCAGCACAGCGAGCACCGCATTAATCATGATACCTGCACCACCCATATAGGTAAGCGGCATACCCAGCCAACCATTGCCACCATCAATGGCGAATGTCCCCAATTTTGCAATACCACCCCAGCAAAAAGCCATGACAATATTAGCGAGAGGGCCTGCTAATGCAACAAGCGCCATATCACGACGCGGATGATGTAGATTACGCGAATCAACAGGCACGGGCTTTGCCCATCCAAATATGAAATTGCTAATCATTAGCATTAAAATAGGCAATAATACCGTTCCAACAGGATCAATATGTTTGATTGGATTTAAAGTCAAACGACCTGACAAGCGCGCTGTCTGATCGCCAAAAAATGAAGCTACCCAGCCATGAGCAACTTCATGTATGGTAATAGCAAAGAGAACGGGCAGCGCCCAAACAACTACTTTCTGTATCAATGAGAGTTCTAGCATATTATGTGTACCTTATCATTCCATGTTGTGCATTGTCATGCTGCATATCATGACCTCGAACGAGGTTGCGAGCAATCCTGATGACACTCTTACTATACAAAATCATCGCAGGATGTTTAATTTTTTTAACCACATTGACAACGGCCCTCTATCCTTTACTTAAGAAAAGTGTCAAGCATATCCAATCTGTTGAGCTGAGTGAAGCGTTTGCAAGTGGCATCTTTTTAGGGATGGCCTTTTTTCATATGTTGCCTGATGCGATTCGTGCATTTTCTCATCTAGATCATATGAAAACACAACTTGCACCAGAAATAATTTGTTTGGGTACCTTCTTATTATTTTTATTTCTGGAAAGACTATCAGCTGCTCCAAAACCATGTCATCACGAACATACTTGTCATACTACATCAACATCATCACAGCATCACCACACCGCTTACTCTATTCCCTACATGCTCGTCATCATTTTAATGATTCATGCCTTGGTAGAAGGCGCAGCGTTAGGTATTGGTGTTGTACTCTCAGAGGCAATCATGCTATCCATTGCCATCATCGCACATAAAGGATCAGAAAGTTTTGCGCTCTGCATTGCTATGTTAAAACATCACTTACCACAGCAACGCATTATTATGATTCTTTTGTTTTTTGCATGCATCACGCCACTTGGCATCGGTCTTGGCGCAATCGTTGATACCTGGACGCATGCAACCTACGGTCAGTGGACACTTGCTTCATACAATGCCTTTGCTGCAGGCACCTTCCTCTATATGTCCACCCTACATCATATTCGCTTTCACCAACATGCAGAAGAATCAGCAGATTTTCAGCTAAAAGAACTGGGGTTTTTGGCGCTAGGCGTTGTGATGATGGGCGTGCTTGCGGTATGGCATTAACGCAGCACAATGTAGGGTGGATTACAGCGCAAAAGCGCGTCTAATCCACCCTACATCATATCCCGCTCTTCTCGCAACTCATTCAATGTTTTCTGAATGCGCTCTTTGGAGAAATCATTATGTGATAAACCAGTAATCACTTTCAGCACACCACCTTCTGTACGGCAAGGCACTGAGAAAATCAGACCTGCATCAATGCCATATTCTCCTTCTGAACAACGTGCGACAGAAAAAGTTTCGCCCTGCGCCGTATCATGCGTCAAATTATAAACGGTCATTAAGGCGGCATTGGCGGCAGATGCGGCAGAAGAGGCGCCCCTTGCTTTAAGCACAGCAGCACCACGTTGTTGCACGGTCGTAATAAAATCATTCTGCAACCAATGAAGATCGGTAATCACTTCCGTAGCCGGTCGTTGATTAATCATTGCATGATAAAAATCAGGGTATTGTGTTGCAGAATGGTTACCCCAAATATTCATTTGCGTCACAGCAGTCACATCCACCTCAGCTTTAGCAGCTAATTGATAACGCGCACGCAGTTCATCTAATAAAGTCATGGCATAAAATCGATTGCGCGGCATATCGGGCGCATACTGCATTGCAATAAGACAATTTGTATTGCAAGGATTGCCTACCACAAAAACACGTGCATCACCCGCAGCGTGATCATTGAGCGCTCGTCCTTGCACTTTAAAAATATCGCCATTGATCTTCAGTAATTCTGAACGTTCCATCCCTACTTTACGTGGCACCGAACCTACCAATACTGCCCAATTCACATCTTTCATCGCAACGTTTACATCGGAAGTAATGGTTACTTTTTTCAATAAGGGATAAGCCCCATCATCCAACTCCATCGCAACCCCTTGCAATGCAGGCAAGGCGAGCGGCAGCTCAAGCAAACTCAATTCAACTGCCACATCAGGACCAAACATTTGCCCTGAAGCCACTCGAAAAATCAGCGCGTAACCAATTTGGCCTGCGGCACCTGTAATTGCAATTTTAATACGTTTTGTCATGTAGAATCCTTATATAATTTATTGTACGTTGCGAGCTGCCTATTATACTATACCCAAGCAATGACGACACGCATGCCAATCTTTACACAACCCATTCCTCTCAGCATTTACATTCATCTACCCTGGTGTATCCGCAAATGTCCGTACTGCGATTTTAATTCACACGAAATAAAAGGCAACCTCCCTGAAGCAATCTATACAAACGCACTTTTGAACGAATTACACAAAGCGCTACCCTTTATTGCAGGACGCCCCATCATAAGCCTCTTTTTTGGCGGCGGCACCCCCAGTTTATTTTCGCCCATGATGATTGAAAAAATAATAGATGGCATCGCAAAAGTACTTCCCTTATCGACACACACTGAAATCACACTAGAAGCCAACCCCGGTACTGTTGAGCAAACACGATTCAAAGATTTTAGGAACGCAGGGATTAACCGCCTCTCTTTAGGCATCCAAAGCTTACAAAATGACAAATTAAGCAGCTTAGGTCGCATTCACAATGCAGATGAAGCCTTGCGAGCTATTGCTATTACAAAAGCAGTGGGATTTACAGATTTTAATCTAGATCTTATGTTTGGACTGCCCAACCAATCACAAGAAGATGCGCTATACGATCTAAAAACAGCACTCTCTTTCGAGCCCACCCACCTATCGTGGTATCAACTCACCATTGAACAAAATACCGTTTTTTATAAACACACTCCACGTTTACCACACGATGAAACGCTGGAAGCAATGGAAGTAACAGGACACGCATTGATTGCCGCTTCTCACTTTCAACAATACGAGGTCTCCGCCTACGCCTTAAATGCACACACTCGTTGCAAACATAATATAAATTACTGGGAATTTGGCGATTATTTAGGACTAGGTGCTGGCGCACACAGCAAGCTCACCCTACAAAAGGAAGCATCAATCATTCGTTTAGCACAAGTTAAACAACCGCGAGACTATATGGATGCAAGCAAACGACGCACTCTACATGCCGCAACGCCCATTTCACAAAAAGAAATTATTTTTGAATTTATGTTAAATGCCCTGCGCTTAACAGAAGGCGTGCCGCTTGTACTTTTCACAGAACGCACAGGATTATCTCCAAACTGCATCACACCCTTATTGGGGGCAGCACAGAGACGCGGACTGTTAGTAGCAGATGATCAGCTGATTTTACCATCTCAATTAGGTAAAAAGTATTTGAACGATTTGGTAGAGATGTTCCTAGAATGCAGCGACCCCCTCTCCTCCCGCTTTTCGGGAGGAGAGGGCCGGGGAGAGGAGGGGCGGCCTACTGCAAATCACCAAACAATAGAATGACCTGCCTGACTATTTTCTAGTTGCTTGAGCTGAATGGATTTTAGAGAGATGGGATATTTGAGCCCTCCTCTCCCCATCCCTCTCCTCCCACAAAAAGCGTGGGAGGAGAGGGAGTCGCTGCGTTCTAGGTGTTGGCAATGAGATGGCAGGGTTCTAACACAAAAACTGGCCGCAGTACTGATCAACAAAGTGATAAGAAATACCCAGCCCATACATCGTCATGCTGCCAAGTTTACCGCCCACGTTGACGCGATGCATGGCAAGTTCGGTTACCCAATTTTGGGTAATATCATAATTGACACCCACGCTAAAAGCAGGCGCCCATTTACTAAGATGTGTTTCCTGACCACATGTACTCGATGAAGTCGGACTCAACGCGCCACCATTATTCTGGTAAGCGAATGCTGCGCCAGCCTTACCGAAGACACCAAATTGACTCAATTGTTGTTTAAATGGGTACGCAGCTTTTGCTAGAAATTCTACATCACGCACCGTCGCGTTAGATGAACCGCACAGTGTCGTATTACCAGAAGGCGTATATTTAACTGATGAAAAATAAGTCATGCCAAACTCCATACCACCATACACAGATGGCATGTACCCCAAGAAAATACGCGAGCCAAATTGCTGCTGTTTGGGTTTGACCAACACGGTGGTCGGCGGATTGGTAGGCGTGCCCGAAACCTGCGCTTGCTGGTTGCTGGCTGTATTGTTGGAAGGTCCAAGCATCAGCCCCCAATAAAAACCAGATCCTGTCGCAAAAGCTGGCAAAGCGCAGCCCAATGCGGCCGCCGCAAACAAACATTGGCTGATTCTTCTCAAATTCATATGATTTCCTTGTCGAGATCTTATTTCAATTAAGATACTGTCATCCTGCAGTTGTTATCCTACGTTGTCAGTTTTTCACAAATTGCAGTTCACGTATAGTGCGCACTGCTTCCAGAGCGCGGCGTTCAAATTTTGTGATCACAGGTCTGAAAGGTGAACGATTGCCAAATTGGCCTGGACCAGCATCATTATGTAAATCTTTTTCCAATGATAAAACCTGCATCATCTGCACCGCATAATCTTCCCAATCTGTCGCAAGATGCAAATGACCGTTAGATTGCAATTTTGAGATCATCTTTTTTACAAATTCGCACTGAATTAAACGACGTTCATGATGACGACGTTTCGGCCAAGGATCGGGGAAAAAAAGCTGTATACCCGCTAAACTATTAAGCGCAATACACTGATCCAACACATCGACTGCATCGGCTTCATAGAGCTTTAAATTGGTGAGTCTTGCTTCAGCCATGCTAGTCATCAGTTTAGCAATGCCTGGCGGGTGCGTTTCAATACCGATAAAATTTTTATCTGGGTGCTGATGCGCCAATGCAAACAATGACTGGCCCAGTCCAAAACCAATTTCTAAAAAACAGGGTGCTTGGCGATGAAAAACTTGTTCAAAATTGAGCAGACCTTGAGCAACCTGCAATCCATAATGCAACCACAAAACGTCTTTAGTCTGCGCTTGCAATGCAGTCAGTCGCCCACGCCTGACAAAACTACGTAATCGGCGAGGGTAATGACAGCGCGTGGAAAGTTCAAGCTTTGCGTCTTTTTCTAAACTTCTTGGGTCCATGTGGACCTCTACCTCTAGGCATGGTAATGATTCTCCGAAAAATTCTTACAGCGCAGATAATAACTCAAATTCACCAGAATGTGATACCATCAATTTCATGAAAGTCTATTTAGTTGGTGGCGCAGTACGCGATAAATTGTTAGGCCTACCCGTTCGTGAGCGGGATTGGGTCGTTGTGGGCGCAACCGAAAAAGAAATGAAAAAGCAAGGCTACCATCGGGTAGGCAAAGAATTTCCTGTTTTTCTGCATCCCAGAACCAAAGAAGAATATGCGCTTGCTCGCATGGAGCGCAAAGTAAAACCCGGCTATCAAGGCTTCACCTTCGATATTTCACCTATTGTCACCCTTGCAGATGATTTAATTCGACGCGATCTCACCATCAATGCCATGGCAGAAACCTCAGAAGGGGAGCTCATTGACCCTTATCATGGCAGAGCTGATCTCGAAGCCAAAATACTCCGTCACACCTCGCCTGCCTTCGGTGAAGATCCTGTCCGCATTTTGCGCGTCGCACGATTCCTTGCAAGATATGCGCATCTCGGCTTTCATATCGCACCTGAAACCGTCACACTCATGCAGGAGATGGTGAAAAAGGGAGAAGTCGATGCGCTGGTTCCGGAACGCGTTTGGAAAGAATTTGAACGTGCTTTAAAAGAAAAGAATCCTGAAAATTTTTTTATGGTCCTGGAAGAATGTCATGCGCTACCACGACTCTTCCCATTCATTGACACAAAAGGTCCCGGCATTACGGCACTTAAAGCAGCCACACTCATTACAAAAAAATCACTCATCCGTTTTGCAACTTTATTGCATAATGTCGAGTCCCCCAAAGAAACGATTCCTATGCTTTGTTTGCGTTACCGCACGCCACGTATTTATCGAGAGCTCGCGCTTTTAACCGCGCTACACCATAAAACGGCGCTCAACATCAAATCACTCGACGCAACAGCATTGTTACGATTCTACACCGCAATTGATATCTTTAGACGAGAAGAACGTTTCAGAGATTTCATCAGCGCAACAGACGCTATTGCGAACGCTTACGAATTAAATTTTAATGCCTCCTGGATACTCGAGTGTGCCAAAGTGATCAAATCAATCGATGCAAAAACATTAATTGCGCAAGGCGTTAGCGGTAATCAAGTCTATGCACGTTTACAAGAAGAAAGACACAATAAACTTCAGGCAATAATGCAAGAGATGGCTTGATAGCACCTCGTCATTGCCATGACGAGGTCATCGTTTTGACGGCGTATAACGATTACAAGGACGACACCATGCAAAAACACGTCACCATCATCGGTGCGGGGCCTGCAGGACTCACGGCAGCCTATCTACTCAGAAAAGCAAACATCCCGGTCACTGTTTTTGAAACAGATCCAACCTATGTAGGTGGGCTTGCGCGCACCATGGTTTACAAAGATTATTGTTTTGATATCGGCGGACACCGTTTTTTTTCTAAATCACAAGAAATTGAAGATTTGTGGACAGAAATGCTACCCAACGACATGCTAGAACGACCACGTCTCTCACGCATTTATTATCGAGGCAAATTTTTTACTTATCCTTTAAAAATTAGCGAAGTATTATTTAAATTCAATCCCCTTGAATCACTCTATTGTGCGCTCTCCTATCTTTATGCAAAAATTTTCCCGATCGTCCGACCCGCTACTTTTGAAGATTGGGTTAGTAATCACTTTGGGTATCGACTATTTTCTATTTTTTTCAAAACATACACCGAAAAAGTATGGGGCATGAGTTGTAAAGTCATTTCTGCCGACTGGGCGGCGCAACGTATTCAAGGTCTGTCGCTATTTTCTACGCTACTCAAAGCTTGTCTACCTAAAATCAAATCCAGGAAAAGAAAAAAAATCGTTAAATCGCTCATTGATACTTTTCGCTATCCACGAAAAGGGCCTGGCATGCTGTGGGAGGCTTGCGCAGACAAAATCCGCAACATGGATGGCACCATCATCATGGGAACGCAAGTAGAAAGTGCCGCTTATCACGCATTAGATAAACAGTGGCAAGTACAATATCGAAATCAGCAAAACGAATTACAAACGATTCTTTCAACACACGTACTCTCATCCGCTCCCCTGCAGACATTAGCCAATAGCTATCTACAACCCGCTCTTTCTAAAACAACGCAAGAAGCAGCACGACGATTGCAATATCGCGATTTTCTAATCGTGATTTTAATTCTCAAAGATAAAAATAAATTGCGCGATAATTGGATATACATACACGATCCATCTGTTGATGTCGCACGCATTCAAAATTTTAAATCATGGTCACCTGAAATGATACCCGACCCTACGATGTGCTGCTATGGCATGGAATATTTTTGCTTTAAAAACGACGCGCTCTGGTCTTCAGCAGATGATATCTTAATTTTAAAAGCAACGCAGGAACTAGCTAAAATAGGTTTAATTAAAATAGATGAAGTACTGGATGGTTGCGTGATCAGACAACCTAAAGCCTATCCTGTTTACAATGACGATTATAAAGAGAATGTTTTACGGATTCGCGAAGAGCTAGAAGAGAAATATCCCAACTTACAATTAATTGGCCGAAATGGCATGCACAAATACAACAACCAAGATCACGCCATGATGACAGCAAGCCTTGCCGTTAAAAATATACTAGCCGACGAAACCCGCTTCAATGTCTGGCAAGTGAATCAGGATGCTGAGTATATTGAATCGACATGTTAATATCCATATAGTTTGGTCTTTTCTAGATCGCCACGGCCAAACGCTTCGCTATCTTGCGATGACGACTGCTGTACAAAAAACGATTGATTCAACAACGCCGCTTTTATGGAAAGAGAGGGTCGCAAATATTTGCTGCCCTCACAAACGCGAGATCCCCCTTTATCACCAGAGCATGTTTTGCTATGATGGGCAGAAGTCTTTCAAGGAGCGATACGGATGAAATTATTGTTTAAGAAAATGGGTTACAGTGCACTTACCACACTAGCAATCTCTGCAGCGACGCATGCATATGCTGATACCACAGCGGCTTCATCAGCTGCTGTCTCACCTGCTGAGAGAGCAAAGATTGAGTCAGTTGTGCATGATTATTTATTAGCTAAACCAGAAATTATAGTTGAAGCCATGCAGATTCTGCAAAACAGACAATTCGAACAAGCAAAGCAAGCCATGCAAAAAACAGAGCAAAATGCGCCACGCTATGCGCATACCTTGTTTAATGCACCTGCCAATATGATTACTGGCAATCCAAAAGGCAGCGTCACACTAGTAGAGTTTTTTGACTACCAATGCCCGCATTGTGTCGACGTCGTTCCAACCATTAATAATGCGATTAAAGCAAACGCAGATCTGCGCGTCATCTACAGAGAATGGCCTATTCGCGGTCCTGTTTCTGAGTTTGCATCACGCGCTGCCATTGCAGCGGCCGCTCAAGGCAAATATTTTACACTGCATCAAGCATTGCTGACAGCAGGCCAGCCGCTCACACAAGATAGCGTGCTCGATATTGCAAAAAAAGCTGGGCTCAATGTGGCACAATTACAAAAAGACATGGATGATCCGCAAACAGATAGCCAGATCAAAATCAATGTCAAGTTAGCACAAGATCTAAAATTATTTGGCACCCCTGCTTTCTTTATTGGTAGAACCAACGCAACCGGTGGCGTGACTTAT
>MGYE01000001.1:359-1380 GCA_001801625.1 Gammaproteobacteria bacterium RIFCSPHIGHO2_12_FULL_42_10 | reverse complement strand
AAAATCGCAATAACCTTTTGGTATGATGATATTTATCCCCCACCCTAACCCTCCCCCAGTGGGGGAGGGAAGCTTCGATCGAGGGAATCAATACAATTAACTTCAATTAACTCGAGAATCTATCTCATGCTGCAGACCTATGAAGCGAACGAGTGGGACAATCATTTTCCTGATTCCACTCAAAAACAAGCTATCAGTGCATTAGAAGAAGGACAAATTCTTTATTTCCCACAGCTTGATTTCAGCCTGTTGGCAGAAGAACAGCAATTTTTATCGCCTGATTACGTGGACACCAAGGCAAAACACGTCAGCTATTTATCGAATCACGGTAAATTATGGGGCGTGCGACATTTAACGGATCAGCAACACATTCAACTACAAAGCATGCTTGAACGCTTTGCGCGATCTTCTTATCGCCTGATACAAAATATGCTTACCCCTTACACCGCACATCTTATCATGGGCCGCACATCGTTTCGCCCAGTAGAAGTTGCGCATCGCAAAACATCTTATCGTAAAGATGATACACGCTTACATGTCGATGCCTTTCCATCTGCCCCCAATCAAGGCATGCGCATTTTACGTGTCTTTAGCAATATTAATCCGCATGGGAAAGACCGCATTTGGCGTATTGGCGAATCATTTGAAAAAGTAGCTGAACAATTTATTCCAAAGATCAATGCGCCCAAGTTAGGCACGCGCGCACTCCTTCGTTTTTTAAGAATCACAAAAAGTTACCGCACACTCTACGATCACTACATGCTACGCATGCATCATGCCATGAAAGCTGATAACCGCTATCAACAACAAGCTTCTCAGCGTGAAGTACGCTTCCCTTCTGGCAGCACGTGGGTTGTGCAAACAGATCATGTTTCACATGCTTCTATGCAGGGACAATATGCATTAGAGCAGACGTTTTACTTACCTGTTAAAGCGATGTTTCGGGAAGAACTGGCGCCGCTTAGTGTGCTGGAGAGAATGTTGCAAATGAAGTTGAGTTGAGTTCTCGTGTATCCATGAT
>MGYE01000001.1:0-287 GCA_001801625.1 Gammaproteobacteria bacterium RIFCSPHIGHO2_12_FULL_42_10 | reverse complement strand
GTTGTTGGGGGTTGTTTCTAGTAGGCGGTGTGCTTTTAATTGATGGTTGGGGAGTGTTTGGCCTATGCCTATGAAGAGCGCTAATGGGGTGATCAATCTGGCTAATGTGCCTGTTTCACTCGTTGTGGTTTGTAAGGTGACAATTTTCCCCTGGCAAATATGTAATGCTTCTTCTTTGGAAAGCGTGATGCAGGGTAAATGAGAAACGGCAATCTCCAGTGGCAAAAGACACGCCAGTAGACCTTCATGACCTGCTGTTTGTGAAATGGTTTCTAATTCAGTGAAAG